>NZ_BCPP01000631.1:0-4326 GCF_016586125.1 Burkholderia sp. E168m23 | reverse complement strand
AGGAGCCGATCATGAACGCATTGATCAGCATCGCCGACCTGCTCGAACACGGCGCCGAGCGCTGGCCGCATCATCCGGCGTATGCCGACGGCGACGGCACCCTGACTTACGATCAGCTCGCCCGCGCGGTCCGGCGCGCCGCCGCCGTACTCGCGGCGCGCGGCGTGCGGCCCGGCGAACGCGTCGCGATCTACGCGCCGAAGCGCGTCGAAACCGTGGTCGCGATGCTCGCGGCCAACGCACTCGGCGCGATCTTCGTACCGGTCAATCCGCAGTTGAAGGAAGCGCAGATCGAACACATCGTCGCCGACAGCGGCGCCGCGCTGTTCGTGACCGGCGCGCAGCGGCTCAAGCGCCTGCCGGCGCTCGCCGCGCTCGTCGGCGCGCGCACGCTGCTGATCGAGGAACTGGCCGATGCGATCGACTCGCCGGGCACCGATACGCCGGCATCAGCATCGGCAGCGGCCCCCGCCGGCCGCCCGGTCGACGACGATCCGGCTGCGCTGCTCTATACGTCCGGCTCGACCGGCAAGCCGAAGGGCGTCGTCGTGTCGCATCGCAACCTGGTGTCGGGTGCGTTCAGCGTCGCCGCGTATCAGCAGCTCGCCGAAGACGACGTCGTGCTCGGCGTGCTGCCGCTCAGCTTCGACGCGGGCCTGAGCCAGCTCACGACCGCGCTGGCGTCCGGCGCGTGCTACACGCCGCTCGACTTCCTGCAGCCGGCCGAGGTGCCGCGCCATTGCGACGCGTTCGGCGTGACGTCGATCACCGGCGTGCCGCCGCTGTGGATGCAGATCGCGTCGGCCGGCTGGAGCGACACCGCACGCACGCGGCTCCGCCGCTTCGCGAACACCGGCGGCCATCTCGCGACGCCGCTGCTGCACCGCCTGCAGGCGCTGTTCACGCAGGCTTCGCCGTACCTGATGTACGGGCTGACCGAGGCGTTCCGCTCGACCTACCTGGCGCCGGCCGACGCGGCGCTGCGCCCGACGTCGATCGGCAAGGCCGTGCCGAACGCGGAGATCCTCGTGCTGCGCGCCGACGGCAGCGAATGCGCGGCCGACGAACCCGGCGAGCTCGTGCACCGCGGCGCGTTCGTCACGCTCGGCTACTGGAACCGGCCCGAGCTGACCGCGCAGCGCTTTCGTCCGCTGCCGCGCCGGCACGGCGAGATTCCGCGCCCGGACGTCGCCGTGTGGTCGGGCGACATCGTGCGGCGCGACGCGGACGGTTACCTGTACTTCGTCGCGCGCGGCGACGACATGATCAAGACCTCCGGCTATCGCGTGAGCCCGACCGAGGTCGAGGACGTGCTGTTCGCGCTGCCGCACATCCGCGAGGCCGCGGTATTCAGCGTCCCGCACCCGGCGCTCGGTGAAGCGATCGCCGCGTGCGTCGTGTCGACGCTCGACGCCGACGCGTGCCGCGCCGACATCGCCCGCGCATGCCGCGACGCGTTGCCCACCTACATGAACCCGCTCGTCGTCGAGCCGCTGCCGACGTTGCCGCGCAACCCGAACGGCAAGATCGACCGACCCGCATTGAAAGCGCAGTATCGCGACGCGTTCGCGCGCCCGAACCTCGAGGAGACCGCAGCATGAGCCTGTCGACGCTCGATGAAACCTGTGTCGGCGCGCCGCGCGTCGCCGCGCCCGGCACGCTCGCATTGTCCGGCGGTGTCGTGGTGCTGCCGCCCGCCGTCGTGTTCAGCGCAATCCAGGCGCAGGAGCGCCACCCCGGCTACCGGCACCTGCTGCTGCCGCAGGCGCGCTTTGCGCGGCCGCGCGGCATGGGCGCGCTGACGCCCGACGAAGGCACGCGCCTCGCGCCGGGCGGCCGGCCCGCGCTGCGCGTCGCACCGCCCGGGCGCAGCCTCGCCGATCTGGCCGCCGACGCGGCGCTCGACCTGCGCGACCAGCTCGGCTCCGGCGCGCTGGCCCGCACGACGCACGTGATCGTCGCCAGTTGCGCGCTCAACGAAGGGATCGGCGACTCGGTCGTCGGCCGCATGCAGTACGAACTCGGGCTGCAGCGCGTGACGCCGTTCGCGCTCGGCCAGAACGGCACGCTCGGCTGGTATTCGGCGCTGATGCTGCTCGACGGGCTGCTGCTCGACGAAGGCGACCAGGCGCTCGTGATCCTCAGCGACAAGTGGCTCTACCCGTTCTTCCGCCAGTTCGGCGACCTGGTCGGCTACGGCGACGCGGCCGCCGCGCTGCTCGTGTCGCGCGCGGGCCCGGCGCCGGAACCTGCGGCGTGGGGCGGCGTACGGTCCGTCGCGCTCGAATTCGGGCCATCGATCACGGACCCGTGGGCCGATGCGCCAACCGCGCTGCGCGACACGCTCGCGCCGGTCGCCGCCCGCGCGATCCGCCGCGCGCTCGAACAGGCCAACTTGCGCGCGAACCAGATCGACTGGTGCGTGCCGCCCGGATTCGATCCCGGCTTCGCGGCGCGCGTGGCCGACGCCGCGTCGATTCCGGTCGCCGCGCGCATCCAGCACGACGGCTCGGGCCATCTGTCGTCGGCCGAATCGGCCGCCGCGCTGATCCGGCTCGCGGGCGCGCTCGACGAAGGCGAGCGCCGCACGGTGCTCGTGTGGGACGCGGCGCTGCATGGCGCGGCGGCCGCCGCCGTGGTCGACCTGGCCGGCGGCCTCGACGCCGCACTCGATATCGAAGGAGACGCATGATGAGCGCATACAAGGTAAGCCTGCGCGAACTGCGCTTCTTTCTGTGGGAACTGTTCGAGGCCGACAAGCGGTTCCTGGCGGAACACGGCCTGTACGGCACGCACGATCGCGCGTCGATCGATGCACTGCTCGAACGCGCACGCGATTTCGCGCTCGACCTCGGGCGCAGCTACCAGCAGGCCGACGTCGAGGGCTGCACGCTGCTCGACGACGGTCAGGTACGAATTCCTTCGCATTTCCACGCGCTGTGGGCGCGCTTTCGCGACGAATGGTCGAACACGCTGTTCGGCACCGCGCACGGGCTGCCGCCGATCGTCACGCAGATGATCTACGAGATGTTCATGGGCGCGAACCCGTCGTTCATGACCTACGGCGGCTTCACGCGCCCCGCGGTCAAGCTGCTGCAGATGCACGGCACGCCGCACCAGAAGGCGCTGATCGCACCGCTCGAAGCGTACCGCTGGGACGCGTGCTTCTGCGCGACCGAACCGCAGGCCGGCACCGACCTGACCGCCGTGGCGCTGCGCGCGACGCCGCTCGAACGTGATATCTACGCGATCGACGGCGAGAAGGTGTACATCTCGGCCGGCATGCACGAACTGACGGAAAACACGCTGTATTTCGTGCTCGGCCGCATCGATACCGCGTCGCCGGATTCGTTCTCGCTGTCGTGCCTCGTCGTGCCGCGCTTCTGGCCCGACGAGGAAACCGGCGAGCTGCAGCCGAACCACGTCGACTGCATCGGCCTGCCGCGCAAGATGGGGCTCAAGGGCTGCGCGAACACGCATCTCGTGTTCAGTTCGAACGGCACGACGAAAGGCTGGCTGCTCGGCGGCCGGCGCAACGTCGGCCTGCTGCAGCTGATGCCGCTGATGAACCAGGCGCGCATGAGCACCGGGATGTTCGGCGTCGGCGTCGCGTCGAGCGCATACCTGCACGCGGTCGAGTATGCGGGCCGCCGGCTGCAGGGCCGGCCGATCGAGCGCGCATCGAACACCCACGCCGCGCGCGTCGCGATCGTCGAGCACGCGGACGTGCAGCGCATGCTGGTCGACATGAAAAGCCGCGTCGACGGCTGCCGCGGCCTGCTCGGCAAGCTCGCGGCGACCGCGACGCGCGCGGCGATGCTCGAAGCCACGCCCGACGCCGACCCGGCCGAGATCGAGCGCCATCGCAAGCTGCAATTGCTGCTGACGCCGATCTGCAAGGCGTTCATCTCCGACCAGGCGTGGCGCATCTGCGAAACGGCGATCCAGGTGCATGGCGGGCTCGGCTATACCGACGCGAGCCCGGTCGAGCAGAACGCGCGCGACGTGAAGATCCTGTCGATCTGGGAAGGCACGAACTACATCCAGGCGCAGGATCTCGTGCGCGACAAGCTCGGCTTCGGCCGCCATTCGCGGCTGATCCAGTACTACCGCGACGAACTCGACGCGTTCCTCGCGCAGCAGCATCACGCCGGCACGCATGCGGAACTGCGGCCGCTGTTCGATGCGTTGCGCGTGGGCGCCGACCGGATCGCCGCCGCGCTCGACGACATCGCCCGCGACGTGCAGGACGGCCACACGCATCGCAGCAGCCAGTTCTACACGCGCTTTCTGGAGATGTTCGGCGTGGTCACGTCGGCGTGGGTG
>NZ_BCPP01000630.1:0-4337 GCF_016586125.1 Burkholderia sp. E168m23 | reverse complement strand
CCACACCCTGCCAATTTGTCCGCTCGCCACGTACCCGACCAGTCGACCAATCGACAGATGCCGCCTGCCCGGCCCGCAGGAGCAACCTGAAGCACCGTCCCCGCGCAGGACGCCCCTCTCGGCTGCATGTATCATTTGCGGTTGAGATCAGCACGACGAACAACGCTGCCCCGGCATGGCCGCCGGCCGCCCGTGTCGTGCCGACCGCCTTGTTCGCCATGGAATTCCGGACCCAGTGAAACTCTCGTTCACCAAGATGCACGGCGCGGGCAACGACTTCGTCGTGCTCGACGGCTATTCGCGCGCGCTGCCGCCGCTCACCGAAGCGCAGGTGCGCGCACTCGCCAACCGCCATTTCGGCATCGGCGCCGACCAGTTGCTGCTGGTCGAGAAACCGACCGTCGACGGCGCGGATTTCAAGTACCGGATCTTCAATTGCGACGGCGGCGAGGTCGAACACTGCGGCAACGGCGCGCGTTGTTTCGTGAAGTTCGTCAGCGACCGCGGCCTGACCGACCAGCGCAGCGTGCGCGTGCAGGTCATGAAGGGCCTGATCACGCTGACGTTGCAGGAGAACGGCGAAGTCGTCGTCGACATGGGCGCGCCCGTGTTCGCGCCGGCGCAGGTGCCGTTCGACGCAGCGGGGCTCGACAGCCGCAAGGAAGGCAACGACACGCTGTGGCCGCTCGACGTGGGCGGCGCGACGCGCTGGATTTCGACGGTGTCGATGGGCAATCCGCACGCGGTGCAGGTCGTCGACGACGTCGAAGCGTATCCGGTGCTGGAAGAAGGCCCGCTGATCGAGCGCCATGCGCGCTTCCCGCAGCGCGTGAACGCCGGCTTCATGCAGATCGTGTCGCGCCACGAAGTGAAGCTGCGCGTGTACGAACGCGGCGCGGGCGAGACGCTCGCGTGCGGCACCGGCGCGTGCGCGGCGGTCGCGGCCGGCATCCGGCGCGGCCTGCTCGATTCGCCCGTGACCGTGCACACGCACGGCGGCACGCTGACGATCGGCTGGGACGGCGCGCGCGACGAAGCCGCCGCGCTGATGATGGCCGGCCCCGCCACGACCGTGTTCGAAGGTGAGATCGACCTGAACGCCTGACCCTGCAACGTCCCTGATAACTGAACGCTCCCGCCACATGAACGATCGCGAAGTCGCCGACTACCTGCTCGCCAACCCCGAATTCTTCGCGCAGCACGCCGAGCTGCTCGCGACGATCCGTCTCGCGAATCCGCACGGCAAGGCCGCGATCTCGCTGCAGGAGCGGCAGATGGAGATGCTGCGCGACAAGAACAAGCATCTCGAGCGCCGGCTCGCCGAGCTCGTGCGCTACGGCCACGAGAACGACAGCCTGTCCGCGAAGTTCAGCCGCTGGACCGCGCGCGTGATCGCGGAACGCGATCCGTACGCGCTGCCGCGCACGATCGCCGACGGCATCGCCGACGTGTTCGACGTGCCGCAGACGGCGCTGCGCGTGTGGGACGTCGCCGACACCTACGCGCAAGCCGACTTCGCGCGCCAGGTCGGCGAGGAAGTGCGCCTGTTCACGAACGGCCTGTCCACGCCGTACTGCGGCGCGAACACCGGCTTCGAAGCCGCCCAGTGGCTCGCGCCCGCGCTCGCCGCCCCGGCCGCGAACGCAGCGGAAGGCGCCGAAGCCGCGCCGGCCGGCGACGGCTCGGCCGCGTCGGTCGCGCTGCTCGCGCTGCGCGCGCCGCTCGCCGGCAGCGATGCACCCGCGTTCGGCCTGCTGGTCCTCGGTTCGCCCGATCCGCGCCGCTTCCACGACGGGATGGCCACCGACTTCCTCGCGCAGATCGCGACGCTCGCGAGCGCCGCGCTCACGCGCCTGCTGCCGCACTGATCCGCCGCACGCGATGACTGACGATCCGATCGCCGCCTACCTGTCGAACCTGAAGCACGTCAGGCAGCTGTCGGAACACACGCTGCGCGCGTACACGCACGAACTCGACGAACTGAAGAAGCTCGCGGCCGGCCGGCCGCTCGAAGCATTGACCGCCGCCGACATGCGCGGCGCGGTCGTGCGCGGGCACGCGGCCGGACTGTCCGCGCGCTCGATCTCGCACCGCCTTTCCGCATGGCGTGCGTTCTATCGCTGGTTCGCGCAACGCGTCGAGATGCCCGCGAATCCCGTCGCCGGGGTACGCGCGCCCAAACGCGAGAAATCGCTGCCCAAGGCGCTGTCGGTCGACGATGCGGTCGCACTCATGGACGCGCCGCTCGCCGGCACGACCGAAAGCATCCGCGACCACGCGATCCTCGAGCTGTTCTATTCGTCGGGGCTGCGCCTCGCCGAACTGGTCGGGCTCGACGTCCGGTACACGCAAGCCGACGGCTACCGCTCGGCTGGCTGGCTCGATCTCGCCGAAGCCGAAGTCACCGTGCGCGGCAAGGGCAACAAGGAGCGCAAAGTGCCGGTCGGCAGCAAGGCGATCGACGCGCTGAACGCGTGGCTCGCGGTGCGCGACGAATTCGTGAAGCACGATCCGCATCCGCTGTTCGTGTCGGTGCGCGGCAACCGGATGTCGCCGGGCGTCGTGCGCGAGCGCGTGAAGCGTGCGGCGCTCGCCGCCGGCATCCCCGCCAACGTCCACCCGCACGTGTTGCGCCACTCGTTCGCGACGCACGTGCTGCAGTCGAGCGGCGACCTGCGCGCGGTGCAGGAACTGCTCGGCCACGCGAGCGTCGCCGCGACGCAGATCTATACGTCGCTCGACTTCCAGCATCTCGCGAAGATTTACGACAGCGCGCATCCGCGCGCGAAGAAGCGCGACTGACGCGCGTCCCGTGTTATCCGCCACGCGCGGCGGCCGGCACCGGCCGGCGTCGCGCGCGGCCCATTTCGATCTCATCATGCAAACCGTCACCCTCAAGCCGTCCAAGGAAAAATCGCTGCTGCGCCGCCATCCGTGGATCTACGCCAATGCGATCGACCGCGTCGACGGCAAGCCCGCGCCCGGCGCGACCGTGCTCGTGCGCGCGCACGACGGCCGCTTCCTCGCGCGCGGCGCGTACAGCCCGCAGTCGCAGATCCGCGTGCGGGTATGGAGCTTCGACGAGCACGAGCCGATCGATCACGCGTTCTTCAAGCGCCGCGTGCAGCGCGCGGTCGCGCACCGCACGACGATGGTGTCGGGCACGGGTGCGGTGCGGCTCGTGTTCGGCGAAGCCGACGGGCTGCCGGGGCTGATCGTCGACTACTACGTTGCAGATACCGCCGAAGCCGGCGCGGCGCCGCGCGGCCAGTTGGTCTGCCAGTTCATGGCCGCGGGCGTCGAAGCGTGGAAGGACGCGATCGTCGCGGCGCTCACCGGCGCGACCGGCTGCCCGAACGTGTACGAGCGCTCGGACGTGTCGATCCGCGACAAGGAAGGGCTCGAACAGACGACCGGCGTGCTGGCCGGCGACGCGCCGCCCGCGACGCTGATCGCGAACGAAAACGGCGTGCGCTATCACGTCGACGTGCCGAACGGCCACAAGACGGGCTTCTACGTCGACCAGCGCGACAACCGCGCGCTCGTCGCGCAGTACGCGGCCGACCGCGACGTGCTGAACTGCTTCTGCTACACGGGCGGCTTCTCGCTCGCGGCGCTCAAGGGCGGCGCGAAACGCGTCGTGTCGATCGATTCGTCGGGCGACGCGCTCGCGCTCGCGCAGCAGAACGTCGTGGCCAACGGCTTCGACGCGGCACGCGCGACCTGGCTCGACGCCGATGCGTTCAAGACGCTGCGCCGCCTCGTCGACGAAGGCGAGCGTTTCGACCTGATCGTGCTCGATCCGCCGAAGTTCGCGCCGACCCGCGACAGCGTCGATCGCGCGGCGCGCGCGTACAAGGACATCAACCTGAGCGGTTTCAGGCTGCTGCGTCCGGGCGGCCTGCTGTTCACGTACTCGTGCTCGGGCGCGATCGACATGGACCTGTTCCAGAAGATCGTCGCGGGCGCCGCGGCCGACGCGAAGGTCGACGCACGCATCCTGAAGCGGCTCGGCGCGGGCGTCGATCATCCGCTGCTCGCCGCGTTCCCGGAAGGCGAATATCTGAAGGGCCTGCTGTTGCAAATCGTCTGATCGCCCCGATCTAGCGCGGACAACCGCGCCCGCCCTCCGTTGGCGGCGCAGCGCCCCCGCCTGTCGTTCGGACGACGGGCGGGGGCTTGACAGGTATGTTTCAATGGATGGTTGTGCGCCCCGGCTCGCAGCGCGAGGGCGCGACGCACATCCTGGTTTTGACCCCGATTCACGAACCACAGGCGACCGACATGGCCACTCCCGTCACCATCCTTACCGGCTTCCTCGGCAGCGGCAAGACGAC
>NZ_BCPP01000629.1:0-4342 GCF_016586125.1 Burkholderia sp. E168m23 | reverse complement strand
GCGCGGCGACCGCATCGTCATAGGTCGCGAGCGAGTGGCCGAGCTGCACGCGTACGCCGCGCGCGGCCATCTCGCCGATGATCTCGATGTGGCCCGTGATTTCCGGCGCAAGCGTGACGACGCGAATCGGCGCGATCGACAGGTACTTCAGCACCTCGTCGAGCACGGCCGACACGGCCGCGTCGGGCTGCGCGCCGAGCTTGCCCGGGTTGATGTACGGGCCTTCGAGATGCACGCCCAGCACGCGCGCGCCGCCCGGCGTGCGGTTCCGCGCGACGGTGCCGAGGTTCGCGACGACTTCCATCAGCTCGTCGCGCGGCGCGGTCATCGTCGTCGCGAGCAGGCTCGTCGTGCCGAATTGCGCGTGCGTGCGGACGATCGTCTCGATCGCGTCGCCGCCTTCCATCACGTCTGCGCCGCCGCCGCCATGCACGTGCAGGTCGATGAAGCCGGGCAGGATGTACGGCGCGTCGTTCGTCGCGGGATCGACGGGCGTGCCGTCGAGCGTGGTGATGCGGCCGTTCTCGCTATCGAGCGAACCGTGAATCCAGCCGTCGGGGGTGAGGATGTTGCCAGTCAGCATGACGTTCTCTTGATGATCGGGTGACGCGAGCGTCCGCGTCGTGATGTGCCAATCCGTTGCGATTCATTGCGCGCGATTGCGTTCCATCGCGATCGCGCGGGATGCGCGGGCAGTCTCGCGCGTCAGCGTTTCAGTTCGGCGACGAAGTCGTAGTAGTCGTCGCGGCAATACGTTTCGGTCACTTCGATCGCACGCTGGTCGGCGCCGTAGCCGACGCGCGTGATCACCAGCAATGCCGAGCCCGGCTTCACCGCCATCCATTTCACGATCGCGTGCGTGGCATTCGCCGCGCGAAAGTGCTGCAGCGCGCGCACGACGGTCATGCCGCGCGTATCGAGGTATTCGTACAGCGACGCGCCGAGCGCCTGCGGATCGGGCACCACCGCGGCCGGCAGCGTCGAATGCTCGACGGCCATCACGATGCCGTCCGCGCGGCGCAGCCGTTCGAGCCGCGCCACCGTCGCGCCGGGCGCGAGGCCGAGATGCGTGAGCTCGTCACGGCTCGCGGCGCGCAGTGTGCGCGACAGCCACACCGAATCGGGCACGAAGCCGCGCTGCTGCATCTTCGCGGTGAAGCCGACGAGCCGCGACAGCGGATCGGCGACGCGCGGCGTGATGAAGCTGCCCGCACCGCGCGCCCGCTTGATCAGGCCCTGCTCGACCAGCAGCGCGAGCGCACGACGCGCGGTGATCCGCGACACGCCGACCGACCCCGACAGCAGCCGCTCCGACGGCAGCGCCTCGCCGGCCCGCCACGCGCCGGCGTGGATCGCGCTCGCCAGATTGCGGGCGAGCTGCAGATAGAGCGGCGTGTCGTCGAGGGGGTCGGGCGCCAGTTCGGACCAGCCGGTTTCCATGTGCCTCCGGGTGTCGGACGACGATCCGTGACCGTCGAAAGTGAACGCATTATATAACCACCATAATACCAGTCAACGAACTGGTATTAGCGCTGCGAAAATCGCCGAAAGCCTTGCGCGGCAAGCGTTTTAGCGCCGGCAAAGCCTTTGTTTACAACGCAGTGCGGGATAGGGATTTACCCGAAGTGGTATGCAAAGGGACGGGTCGAAGGAGGGATTTGCCGCGTTTCCGGGCATCGAAAGCAGACCAGGATAGAACCACTTTGGGCAACTGGTATGCATCCCTGGCAAGGCCGACGCACTAGCCGGCCGTCTTTCTCCACGACCGGAACAGCTCCAGCAGCGCGCGGCACGGCGCCGACGTCGCGCCGCCCCGCCGCCATACCGCGCCGACGTCCATCGTCGGCACCGTCACGCTGAGATTGCGGCGGCTGATCCGGTTGCCTTCCAGCGACCACGGCCGATAAACGAGATCCGAGAGGATCGTCACCCCGTGCCCGAGCGCGACGAGGCTTCTCACCGCTTCGATCGACTTGCTCTGCATCCAGACGTTCGGCGCGACGCCGTAGCTGCCCCAGTACTTGCCGACGGTGCGCAGGTGCTCGTCCATGTCGAGCAGCAGATAGTTCTCGCGCGCGACGTCCTCGAGGGTGACGCGGCGGGCGTCCTGCAGCGGATGCCCCGGATGGGTCCACAGCCGGCGCGGCGAACGCAGAATCGTCTCGTATTTCAGGTCGCCGACTTCCGCGGTATTCGACACCAGCAGCAGCGCGATATCGAGGCGATCGTCGATCAGCATCGTCTCGATCGTTTCGCGTTCGCTTTCGACGATGCTCACGCCGAGGTTGCCGAAGCGCTGGGAAATGGCGGACATCAGCGACGGCATCAGATAGGTCGAGATGGTTTCGGTCATCCCGATCCGGACATGCCCGGCGATCTGCTCCGGGTCCTCCTGGGCGGCCACGACCGCGCGATCGATCGACATCGTCGCGTGCTGGACGTGACGCAGGAACCGCTCGCCGGCCGGCGTCAGGCGCACGCCTTTCGGATGACGCAGCAGCAGCGTGACGCCCACCGCCTCCTCGAGGTTCTTCAACGCGATCGTCATCGACGATTGCGACACCGAACAAAGATTGGCCGATTTCGAAATTTGCCCCGTATCGGCAACCGACACGAAGTATTCGATCTGGCGCAGGGTGATGTGCGTATTCACGGGAAAAGGTCCGGGAAGGCCGGGCAGCTCCGGATCAGCACTGCCTCGGAGGCCCGAACGGTACAACGGATCGAGGGATGCGATATTGATTCAATATATACCGGACCATCGAAAGGATGAATTTGTCATGGCCGCCGTCGCTTCCTAGCATGGTCGCAAACATGAACCGGACGATGCCAGACGATGGAGACGCAGGAAAAGAAGGGCTATTGCACGTTGTGCCGGTCGCGATGCGGCACGATCAACGTCGTGCATGGCGACATGATGATCAAGGTCCGGCCCGACGATACGCACCCGACCGGCCACGCGATGTGCATGAAGGGAAAAGCGGCGCCCGAACTCGTGCATAGCCCGAACCGCGTGCTGTACCCGATGCGGCGCACGCAACCGAAGGACGCCGCCGACCCCGGCTGGCAACGCATCGGCTGGGACGAAGCGCTGGCCGAGATCGCCGGGCGTCTCGCGTATTTCAAGCGGGAAAACGGCGCCGAGTCGGTCGCGTTCGGCGTGACCACGCCCAGCGGCACGCCGATGAGCGACAGCATCGACTGGGTCGAGCGATTCGTCTGGTCGTTCGGGAGCCCGAATATTTGCTACGCGACCGAGATCTGCAACTGGCACAAGGACAGCGCGCATGCGTTCACGTTCGGCTGCGGCATACCCGGCGCGGACTACCGGCATGCCGGGCTCATCGTGCTGTGGGGCAACAATCCCGCCAACACCTGGCTCGCGCAGGCCGATGCGATCGCGAAAGGCCGCCGCAACGGCGCCCGGCTGATCGTCGTCGATCCGCGGCCGACCGCGCTCGCGCGGGAAGCCGACCTGTGGCTGCGCGTCCAGCCCGGCACCGACGGCGCGCTCGCGATGGCGATCGCGCGGCAGATGATCGCGACCGGCAACGTCGACGATGCATTCGTGCTGGAATGGACCAACGGCCCGCTGCTCGTGCGGGCCGACACCGGCCGGTTCCTGCGCGAGCGGGATCTCGACGGCGAGGCGTCCGACAACCGCTACGTGGTGTGGAACGAGACGCTCGATCGGCTGGAACTCGCCGGCGGGGAAACCGCGACCCGGCCCGCCGACCTGTCGATGACCGGCGTGCGCCGCGTCGCGATCCGCGATGCGGCGGGCCGCTGCATGGAAGTCGACTGCACGCCGGCCTTCGACCTCTATGCGAAGGCGCTCGACGCCTATACGCCGGAACAGGCGGCCGCGATCACCGGCGTCGCCGCAGCCGACATCGTGAAGGCCGCCGACATGCTGCGCCCGCACCAGGCGATCGCCTATCACGCGTGGTCCGGCGTCGGCATGCACACCAACGCCACGCAAACCGAGCGCGCCATCGCGACGTTGTATGCGTTGACGGGTGCGTTCGACACGCGCGGCTCGAACCGCGAATGGACGAAGCAGCCGGCCAACGCGGTCAGCAGCTACGCGATGCTGAACCCGCAGCAACGCGCGAAAGCGCTCGGCCTCGCGGAGCGGCCGCTCGGCCCGCCGGCGCAAGGCTGGGTCACGGCACGCGACGTCTATCGCGCGATCCTCGACGGCGAACCGTACCGCGTGCGCGCGCTGTTCGCGTTCGGCACGAACATGGTGATGTCGCAGGCGGACGGCGGCCTCGCGCACGAGGCGCTTTGCGCGCTCGATTTCCATGTCCACTGCGATCTGTTCGAGACGCCGTCGTCA
>NZ_BCPP01000628.1:0-4346 GCF_016586125.1 Burkholderia sp. E168m23 | reverse complement strand
ACGGGCTTCATCGGCTACTTCTACCTGCTGACCTTCGTGATCGGCTTCTCGGCGATCGTGCTGCTCGCGCAGCATCCGGAATTCTTCCGGCTCGGCGCGAACGGCACGTTCAACCTGACGCACGACCTGCTCGGCGGCTCGAACATGGTCGCGGTGAAACTCGCGCAGGCAGTGGGCGGCAACTGGTTCTACGGGTTCATCGCGGCCGTCACGTTCGCGACGATCCTCGCGGTGGTCGCGGGCCTGACGCTCGCCGGCGCGACGACGATCTCGCACGACCTGTATGCGCAGATGTGGGCGCGCGGCAAGCCCGACGAACGGCTCGAGATGCGCATCTCGCGCGCGGCGACGATCGGGCTGTCGGCCGTCGCGATCGCGCTGTCGATCCTGTTCGAGCACGTGAACGTCGCGTTCATGGTCGGGCTCGTCGCGGCGGTGGCCGCGAGCGCCAATTTCCCGGTGCTCGCGATGTCGATCTTCTGGCGCGGGATGACCACGCGCGGCGCGGTGCTCGGCGGCGGCCTCGGCCTCGTGTCGGCGGTCGCGCTCACGGTGTTGTCGAGGTCGGTGTGGGTCGATGTGCTGCACCACGCGCACGCGGCGGTGTTCCTCGACAACCCGGCGCTCGTGTCGGTGCCGCTCGCGTTCGTCGGGATCGTGGTCGGCTCGCTCGCGGATCGTGGCGAGCGCGCACGCCGCGAGCGCGACGCGTTCGCGCAGCAGGAGTTCTACGCGCAGACCGGCCTGCTGGCCGGCGAGGCCGTGCAGCACTGATTCCTCTGATGAACGACGCATCCGTCCGGATCGCTGGACGGATATTTTCCGGAAATCCGGAATCCCGGATTTCCTTGCCTGCCGCATTATGGGAAATACAATGAAAACAACGGCTTGAGGGGTTCCGGAAACCTGGCATCGACCTTGCGATATAAAGCGCACGGCCATCCCCCGGCCGAACTACTACAGCAAGCAAGGAGACAACCGATGACCAATGCCTTCCTCCCCCTCCGGATGTCCTGAGGCATCGCTTGTTGCGGCACGGCAGCCGCGCGGGTGAATGCCTTTCCCCTGAGACATTCGCCTGCGCGCGTGACGCCGTTTCCACGGCTCATCTACTTCAGCAGGAACCATCGTGAAGAAGAAACCCTTCTACAAAGTGCTCTATGTGCAGGTGATTTTCGCCATCATCGTCGGCGTGATCCTCGGCCACTTCTACCCATCGATCGCCACCGACATGAAGCCGCTCGGCGACGGGTTCATCAAGCTGATCAAGATGGTGATCGGCCCGATCATCTTCTGTACGGTCGTCACCGGCATCGCCGGCATGGAGGACATGAAGAAGGTCGGCCGCGTCGGCGGCAAGGCGCTGCTGTACTTCGAGATCGTGTCGACCTTCGCGCTGCTGCTCGGCCTCGCGGCCACGCACCTGCTGCGTCCGGGCGTCGGCTTCAACATCGATCCGGCGACGCTCGACGGCAAGGCCGTCGCGTCGTACGCGGCGAAGGCGCACGGGCAGTCGACGGTCGACTTCCTGATGCACATCATCCCGAACACGATGGTCGACGCGTTCGCGCAGGGCGAAATCCTGCAGATCCTGCTGATCGCGCTGCTGTTCGGCAGCGTGCTCGCGCACCTCGGCGAGCGCGGCCGTGTGGTCACCGACTTCATCGACGGCCTGACGCGCGTGCTGTTCGGCATCGTGCACATCGTCACGAAGCTGGCCCCGATCGGCGCGTTCGGCGCGATGGCGTTCACGATCGGCAAGTACGGCGTCGGCTCGCTGGTGCCGCTGCTCAAGCTGATCGGCACGTTCTACCTGACGTCGGTCGTGTTCGTGCTGGTCGTGCTCGGCGCGATCGCGCGCTTCACCGGCTTCTCGATCATCCGCTTCGTGTCGTACATCAAGGAAGAGCTGCTGATCGTGCTCGGCACGAGCTCGTCGGAAGCCGCGCTGCCGCAGCTGATGGAAAAGCTCGAGAAGGCCGGCTGCTCGCGTTCGGTCGTCGGCCTCGTCGTGCCGACCGGCTACTCGTTCAACCTCGACGGCACCAACATCTACATGACGATGGCCGTGCTGTTCATCGCGCAGGCGACCAACATCGAGCTGACGTGGATGCAGCAGCTCACGCTGCTGGCCGTCGCGATGCTGACGTCGAAGGGCGCGAGCGGCGTGACCGGCGCGGGCTTCATCACGCTGGCCGCAACGCTGGCCGTCGTGCCGACGATCCCGCTGTCGGGCATGGTGCTGATCCTCGGCATCGACCGCTTCATGAGCGAATGCCGTGCGCTGACCAACATCGTCGGCAACGGCGTGGCCACCGTCGTCGTGTCGGCGTGGGAGAAGGAGCTCGACCGCAACAAGCTGCGCCAGGCGCTGAAGGGCGGCGGCGAAGTCGCGCCGACCGAGACGACGGCCGGCGTCTGACGCGATGAAGGAGCAGGCGGCGGCACCCCCCGCCGGCCGTGCGGCCCGCGGCGGCCGGGGCATCGAGGCGGAGGCCTATGACACAATAGGCGATCCGCATCGCCAGGAAGCCTCGACCGTGACGCGCCGCCTGCTCATCCTCGTCGTGCTCGCCGCCGCGCTCGTCGCGGCGTGCGCGCTGACGTGGACGATCACCTGGCAGCGCGGCGTCGCCGAGCTGCAGCGCAATGCCGCGGTGCGGGTCGACCGCACCACCAGCGCGCTCAAGAGCACGCTCGACCGCTACGAATCGCTGCCTTATCTGCTCGGCAGCCATCCGTACGTGCAGGATCTGCTCGCCGACCCGAAGCGCGGCGACTACACCGCCCGCGTCAACCGCTATCTCGAAGACCTCAACGAACACGCGCACGCGACCGTCACCTACGTGATCGGCGCGGACGGCCTGTGCGTCGCCGCCAGCAACTGGCGCGCGCCCGACAGCTTCGTCGGGATCGAATACCGTTTCCGCCCGTATTTCCTCGATGCGATGAACGGCCAGGTCGGCCGCTTCTTCGGGATCGGCACGATCTCGCGCGATCCCGGTTACTACATCTCGCAGCCCGTGTGGCGCGACGGCAAGATCGCGGGCGTCGTCGTCGTGAAGCTCAATCTCGAATGGTTCCAGGGCGCCGACGCGTCCGAGCCGCTCGTCGTCGTGGACGATCACGGCGTCGTGTTCCTGTCGTCGGTGCCCGCGTGGAAGTACCATACGCTGCGCCCGCTCACGGGGCCCGTCGCCGCGTCGATCTACGAAACGCGCCAGTACGCGCAGCAACCGGTCACGCCGCTGCCGCTGCGCGTCGAGCAGACGCTCGGCGCCGACGCGGAAATCGTGCGCCTCGGCGCCGGCCGGCGCGCGCCGCGCTTCCTCGCCAGCAAGCGCCGGATCGGCGAGCCCGACTGGCTGCTCGTCACGCTCGCGCCGCTCGCGCCGATCGATGCCGATGCGCGCAATGCGACGATCGTCACTGGTTTCGGCTTCGTGTCGGTCGCGCTCCTGGCGTTCTACTGGCGGATGCGCCGCGCCCGCGTGCGCGAGATGATCCGCGGCCGCGCGCTGCTGCAGCAGGCGTACGCGGAGCTGAACCGGCGCGTCGAGGAGCGTACGGCCGATTTGTCCGAGGCGAACGAGCAGTTGCAGAAGGAGGTCGGCGACCGGATTCGCGCGGAGCAGGAGCTGCGCGCCGCGCACGACGAACTGATTCAGGCGAGCAAGCTCGCCGCGCTCGGCCAGATGGCGGCCGGCATCACGCATGAGCTGAACCAGCCGCTCGCGGCGCTGCGCAGCTTCTCGGACAACACGCGCGTGCTGCTCGATCGCGGTGAGCTGGCCGCCGCGCGCGAGAATCTCGAGGCGATCGCCGCGCTCACCGAGCGGATGGGCAAGATCACCAACCAGTTGAAGCTGTTCGTCGGCCGAGCGAAGCCGCGCAACGAGCGGGCACTCGTCGTGCGCGCGCTGCGCAGCGTGCTGTCGCTGCTCGGCGAGCGCCTGCGCGGCGTCGCGCTCACGCTGACGCTGCAGGACGCGACCGTGTCGCCCGCGCACGACGCGCCGCTCGACCTTGCGCGCGACTATCCCGAACTCGTCGCGCGCTGCGAGGACCTGCGCCTCGAACAGGTGCTGATCAACCTGCTCGGCAACGCGCTCGACGCGGTGGCCGGCGTCGCGGCGCCGGCCATCGAGGTGACGATCGCGGTGTCGGCCGCGACGCTCGCACTCGAGGTGCGCGACAACGGCTCCGGCATTGCGCCCGATCTGCTGCCGCGCCTGTTCGAGCCGTTCTTCACGACCAAGGAAATGGGGCGCGGGCTCGGGCTCGGCCTCGCGATCTCGTCGTCGATCGCGAGCGACGGCGGGCGGCGCGCTGACCGCACGCAACGC
>NZ_BCPP01000627.1:0-4353 GCF_016586125.1 Burkholderia sp. E168m23 | reverse complement strand
TGTCGATAATGTTGATTATGTCAAATACGAAAAATCGACTGCACGAGGTGCTACTGGCCAAGCGTCCTCGCGTTCAAACCCTGCATCTCTGCACTTGACCTTGATTGAGGCCGGCTGCCGGTCCAGCTCATTCTTCGTCGTCCCGGCGCGGGCCGCGCGCCGGGACCGGTTGCCGCCTGGCGGCTTCCTCCCTGTCAGAACCGGTACGTCGCCCCGACCTGGAAGAAACGACCAAGGTTCGTGTAGAGCGACTGGTCATAGCCAGTGATGTCGGGCACGGCTTGCCACTCGACGTCGAACGGCGGCTTCTTGTCGAAGAGGTTCGTGATGCCGCCGTAAATCGTCCAATGCTTGAAGCCGCGATAGTTGAACATGAGGTTGAACTGGCTGTACGACGCCACCGATCCCGTACCGCCGTCGCCGAATTCCGCGGCCACGGCGTTCGTATATGGCCCCGTGTATTGCCAGGTCAGCGTGGTGGTCAGTTGCCGGTAGTCCCAGCTCACGCTCGTATTGCCCTTCCAGCGCGGGTTGCTCGCGCCGAACGGCTGCAGCAGCGCAAGGTTGTTGCCGGCGAAGTCCTGCGGTGCGGTTCCGGGGCTGTGCAGCTTGAAGTGCCACACATAAGTCCAGTCGCCTGCGAGCGTGAACGTGCCGTACTTGGTGCGCAGCGCTTTGCGGAAGTTGAGATCGAAGCCATCGGTGTCGAGCGCACCAAGGTTCACGAAATGCTGAACGAGGTAACGCACCGACCCGTCGGCGTTGCGCACGACGCGGGAGGGATCGTTGGCGACGAGCACCGCGTTCGGATCATCGGTACCGATGACTCCGTCGATGCGGACCTTGTAGAACGCCGCACCGATATCGGTCATCGCATCGGGTGAAAGCTGGAAGCCGATGTTGTAGTTCTTCGTGTGCTCGGGCTGAAGATTCGGATTGCCCGCGACTTGCTCCGTCGTGAAGTGCTTGGTCGGCACACCGCTCGGATCGTTCGGATCGACGAGGTTCTGGTGAGAGAGATAGACGGCCTGCGAGTTTTCGACGAGGGTCGGCGCGCGGAAGCCGCGACTGTACGATGCATACGTCGTCAGCATTTGCACCGGCTGGAAACGCAGCGCAAAGCTCGGCGAAAACGCCCCGCCGAAGTCGCTGTAGTGATCGTAGCGGCCCGCCTGCGTGAACGTCAGATTGCGCAGGATCGGAATGTCGACCTGGTAGAACGCGGCGGCGACGTTGCGCGAACCCTCCACCGTCTGCACGTTCGCGGGTGCGGATACGCCCTGCGACGCGAGCGTCTGCGGGTTGATCGTCGACGATTCGTGACGGAACTCGGTGCCCAGGCCCAGGCCGACCGGGCCCCCGGGCAGCGTGAAGAGATTCGACGTCGAGGCCTTGGCTGTCACGCTGTCGACCTTCGAGATGGCCTGCTGATCGTCGTCCGTGAAAACGCCATTCAGGCCGTTTGGCGTGGCGGCCGGGTTCGAGAAGTTGTAGGTGCCGTTCGCGAGCATGTTCTCGAGGCCCGCGACGTTGATCCGGTTGCGATACGTCGTATCGACGGTGCTCTGCGAGTGGCCGTAATCGGCCGACCAGTCCCACGCGCCGAATCTGCCCGTGTCGAACGAACCTTTGACGCCCGTGTTCGCCATCCAGAACGTCGATACCGTGTCCGCCCCCACGACGTTGCCCGGGAAGGTCAGGTTGATCGCCGTCGGCACGCCGAACGGGTTATAGGGGTTGCTCACCGGTACGGTGCGCGGCAGCGGCGAAACGGAACCGGTCGAAGGGTTGTAGACGTTCGTCGTGCTCGAGATCGAGGCCGGTCCCTGCAACTGGACGGTTTCATCGCGGCTCACCCAGAAGCCCGCATAGGCCTGCGTGTTGTCGTCGATCTTGAAGGTGGCGCGCACCTTCGCGTTCAGGCGCGTCGTGGACGGAACGAGCGATGTCGACGCGGCCGGGTTGTACGTGCAATTGGTCGCGCTCGTCTTGCTGCCCGGCGGGCACGGCGAAAGCGGCACCCTGGAGCCGTCCGCCAGCGACCAGTACGATTGCTGGTTCGGCCCGAGCGGCGCTGCCAGCCCGCCGGGATATTGCGTGAAGTCTTGCGCCGACGTCATGTCGCGATCGCCGAGCGTCGAGCCCGAATCGCGGTAATAGCTGGCGGCCGCGGTGACGTTGAAGCGATCCGAATTCAGGTCGCCGAAGCCGGCCAGTACACTGAAGTTGCCCTGCCCGTCGCCCGGATGCTGCGCCTTGCCGAGTTGGCCGTCGATCTGCAGGCCCTGAAAGTTCTTCTTCGTAATGATGTTGACGACGCCCGCGATCGCGTCCGAGCCGTAGACGGATACCGCGCCGGTCTTGACGATCTCGACGCGCTCGACCATGTTCAACGGGATCGCGTTGACATCGAAGAACGTGTCGGTGAAGTTCACCGACTGCGCATAGTTCGCGACGCGCTGGCCATCGACGAGCACGAGCGTGTATTTCTCGCTGAGCCCGCGCAACGCCATGCCGGCGCCGCCGGGGGCCGAGCTGTTCATCGTCGTCTGGCCCCAGCTGCTTGCGGAATTGGCCGACGTCGAACGCAGGAAATCGGCAACCGTCGTGTATCCGCTTTGCTGGATTTCCTTCGCGGTGATGACCTGCACCTCGGTGTGACCGACCTTGTCGGATGTACGGATCAGCGAGCCCGTCACTTCGAACTTGTCGAGCTTTTTCACGGTCTGCCCGCCCGCGGCGGTGCCCGATGCCGGCGCAGGCGCAGGCGCGGGCGCGGGCGCGGCGGCGGCCGAGCTGCCGGTTTGCTCGGCGGCGACGTTCCCGTCGACAGGCGTTGTCTGCGCGTAAGCGGAGGTACCCAAAGCCGCCGTCAACGCGACTTCAGCCCATACGATGCTGCGTATTGCCGATCCCAAAGCCGTTGGTTTCATAACACCCCTCTGTCGTCGCAAGGCCTTACCTTTTTGTATGCACGGAGATTCGCCGGCCTTTAAATAGCGTCGCCCCGCGTTCCTGATTCGTCGTCTGGCGATCAAAACCATTCCGTCCGTTTATTTCTTTCAAATTTATTTCCTCCACTGCGGAGTGGAATGAATTTGAAATAAAAGAAGCGGCATTCCTATAGAGTTAGGAAACCTAATTACATGGATCGATCTTTTCGTGCATCGAACGACCGCATACAAGATTCCCCTGGAACATTCGCACCATGGCGCTTCGTCAATTAGCGCGCATGTGTTGCCAGGAGAGGCAGTCGCTCGTTGAAGGGCTGCTTTACGTCTTCACTTTGAATGTCTTAATGCACGGAATCTTCATTACCGTTCACTACCAAAGTTTTACGTTGGACGCGAACATAGCAGGACAGAATCGACGCGTCAAAAAATATTTGATGCCACATAACTTTGTTTAGGTGCAATAGATGCACTCGGTTGGTGCCGAATAAAAATCGATATGGTTCATCCGCCGCTACCGTTGTTCTGTCTTCCTTGTGTGGCTGCCTTTTTCACCCGCTCGCGCATGCGCCGCAATGGAGCACGCGGCCGGTACTCGCCAGACCGAACTTTTTTGTTTACCAGAGAGGAGACACGAATCCTTGGCATGGAAACAGTTCGAACACGTGCTCCATGAATCCCGTCGTGTCGGCATAGTGTTCCGTGATCAAAAGATCGGACTCCTGATATTGCGGCCGTTCGAGCACATGCTTGGCGTCGCGCACCCGTCATCCCGTGATCGCACCGCCAACGCCCCGTCGCGACCATCAATCGATCTCCAGATTTTCGGCCGTTTCCACGCGCTGCGCGTCGCGCTTCGTCCCCGGCGCATGCCGCCCGCGCCGGCCTATGGATACCACCACCCGAAACGCCACCGGCGCGAACACGAGCCCGAACATCGTCGCGGCGAGCACGCCCCCGAACGCGCCCGTGCCGATCGATCGCCGGCTTTCCGCACCCGCGCCCGTCGCCAGCACGAGCGGCACGACGCCCAGCAGGAACGCCATCGACGTCATCATGATCGGCCGGAATCGTGCGGCGGCCGCGTCGATCACCGCCTGCCGCAGCGGCACGCCGCTCCCGGCCAGATCGCGCGCGTACTGCACGATCAGGATCGCATTCTTCGCCGCCAGCCCGACCACCGTGATCATCCCGACCTTGAAATACACGTCGTTCGGCATCCCGCGCGCGAGCGCCGCCGCGATCGCGCCGATCATGCCGAGCGGCACGATCGTCAGCACGGACAGCGGGACCGTCCAGCTTTCGTACAGCGCGGCAAGCGCCATGAAAACCGCGAGCACGGACAGCCCGACGAGCAGCGGCGTTTGCCGCGCGGCAACCTGCTCCTCGCGCGCCGCATCGA
>NZ_BCPP01000626.1:0-4355 GCF_016586125.1 Burkholderia sp. E168m23 | reverse complement strand
AATCCTGCATGACTGGCACATACGTGGCTTGCATCAGCCCGCTCGGCAACCGCTTCGTATCGTCGAGCCGCAGCAGCGTTTGCGGCAGCTCGGCGCCGAACAGCGGAATCCCCTTGCCTAGCACGATCGGCACCCAGCTCAGCGTGATGCGATCGACGACGCCGGCCTTGATGCCTTCTCGCGCCGTCAATCCGCCATCCAGATAAACGTGACGATGACCTTGCGCCGCCAGACGGTCGAGCAACGTCGCAAGCGCGCCGTCGAACGGCTCTTCGCCGTGGCGCGACGCCAGTTCGCGGCGCGTCATGACGACCATCCGCTTGCCGGCATACGGCCACGGGTCGAAGTTGATTACGGTGTCGTACGTATTGCGCCCCATCACGATCACGTCGATGCCGTTCATCAGCGCCGTATAACCGGTGTCATCCGGCGAATCCGATGAAAACGGCTCCAGCCATGACAGATCGTCGTTCTCGCCGGCGATGAATCCATCGAGACTGAGCGCGAGAAACACACTGACGCGAGGGCGCATACGAAGCATCCTTTCACGAATGTAAGGATATCGAGTATAGCGACAGTCCGCGTACCCTGCGCCCCGCTTGGGCCACGCCGACAGCGCGGCGTCGCTCGACCCGATCGCCAGCCGGATCACGCTTTCATGATCGTCTTCGCGGCCAAGCGGCCAAGCCACGGCGCCAGAATCACGCCGGGATGCGCGACCACCGCATACACGCCTGCGACACCGGGCAGAAAGCCGTTGAGCGGCACTCCGTCGCTCGTCATCGGACGAAGGGCCGACTTCGTGGACAACGGCGTGAGTGTCGGCCGCTCCACGAACAGCGCCGAGATCGCTGTGGCGGTGCGCTCGGCGAGCGCAGCCAGCCCGCCATCTCCTTCATCCGGCGGATCGGCCGCCGACAACAGCGTGCCAGACGGCCCGACGACGCGCAGCGCGCTGTTCTTCATGCTCATGCGTGACACCCGAGGATAACGGGCTTCCGACCATGTCTTCCATCCGCCTTGCTGGCACACGAGTTCATCGCTTCGAATGACCTTGCTTGCTCGTGCATGCGTGGCAGTGGAACAAACGATTGCCCGACATTGGCGACGCTCGATTCCGCGGCCGGTAAAACAAAACGCCAGTCATCGCGGGCCTTGCTCGAACCCCCAACGCCGCGCGTCAGTGCACATCCGGAAACACCGGCGCCGTCAGACACCGATCGAACCACGCCGCATCGCCGCCATCGCCGAGCGGCCACAATTCGGCATCGAGCTGCGGCAGGCCCGTCACCGGCGCGGGTGTACGGCTCTCGCCGCCGGGCGTCGCGGCACCCACCCATCCCGCCTGCGCGCTGCCGCTGTCGCATGCATGCGCGCCTTGCGCTTCGCAGAACGCCACCGGATGCACCTTCCCGCCATCGGCCGCGCTCACCAGACGATACTGGTAGACCGCGCCGGTCGCCCAGTCCTCGCTCTGGCTGCACACCCGCGCATGATGCTGCACGTGAATCGCGCCGAAACACGCATAGGAAACATGCGCGCCACTCGCATCGTCGGGGATGAAATCGCAGTTTGCATCGAAGCCGGCCAGCGGGCCGCCGCTGTATTTCGCGAGCCACTGCCGTTCAGCCAGAGCTCGCGCGATCAGCCCTTCGCCCGATCGGTCGGCCAGCACGGCGGCACGCCGATCGAAGGCCTTGCGCACTTCGTCGACGGCCAGCCGATGGCCTTCGTAATCGGTATCGAGGCGCTTGTTGCGCGCATCGAGCCAGCGGCGCTGGCTACGCACCAGCATGTCGCGGATGGCGGCGTCCGGCGCGGCCTTCAGCGCGCCCGCATAGGCCGCATTCAACCGCGCATCGGCCGCGCGCAGCGCGGGGCTCGCGCAAATGCGCTTCTCGATCGGCTGGACGGCTTTCGCGCAATCCATCGCAAAGCTCGGCAAGGCCACGCCGACACCCATCATGAACATCGCAGCAAGACCGGCCAGCCTGCCGGTCGATGCCGTTCGAATCCCTCGCATGCTTTCTCTCAGTCGGTTTGTTTTTCTCGGCCGCCCCGCATCGACGCGGTATCGCACCTATCGCCGTGCGCCGGAACCGCCCCGGCGTTCGCCAAAAGCGGCTTCCGTGCAGCGCCGCTTATGGTACGACAGGCGAGCGCCCACGCGGACACGAACGCGCCCCATCCGGCGCGGCGCGCCCGGGCTTTCATTCGTATGGACTGGATCTCGATCGACTGGAGAACGACGATGGCCGCGCATACCGGGCACGGGCATTCGGTGCCGACGATCCTGGACGACCGTCGGCGATTTCTTCCGGCAGACGGCAACCACGCATCGTCGTGCCCGAATGCACGACGGCGACCGACCGCCCCGCTTCGCGGCGCCGACGCCCGGCGGCTCGCGCCGCCACGGCCGGCCTGCCGCGAAACCGTTACTTCTTTTCGGGCTCCGGCGCGCCCGGCTGCTTGAACGGGAACGTGCTGAACATCGACTTCGCCTGGTTCTGCATCTGCTCCTGCATCTGCACGAACATGTTCTTCGACTGCTCGATGTAGCTCGTCATCATCCCTTGCATCATCGGCGCCTGCATGTTCATGAACTGCGACCAGACTTCCGGATTCATCGCGTTACCTTCGTAGAGGTTCTTCGATTGATCCGCGAGCTTGTTCTGGATGTCGATGAACGCCTGGATGTTCTTTTCCAGGTACGTGCCCATCATGCCCTGCATCGCATGACCGTAGAAACGGATGATCTGCGACAGCATCGACGACGAGAACATCGGCACGCCACCGCTTTCCTCTTCGAGGATGATCTGCAGGAGAATGCTGCGCGTCAGGTCTTCATTGGATTTCGCATCGACGACCTTGAAATCCTCCTGCTCCAGCACGAGCTGCTTCACGTCGGTCAGCGTAATGTACGTGCTTGTCTCTGTATCGTAGAGCCGGCGGTTCGGGTACTTCTTGATGAGCCGTTCGGCCGTCTTCTTTGTAGTAGTCATGTAACGCCTTTGAGTGCAGCGTAGCGCAAGTGACGAATCCCCGCCGCCCGAATCCGGGAGGCGGGGGCCTTCGGAAAACGCCCGGCTGCGCGGCCACCCGGCCGGCGCAGCCCGGACGCTCAGCCCATGTGCAGGCCGCCGTTCAGCGAGAAGTCGGCGCCCGTCGCGAAGCCGGAATCGTTCGACGCGAGCCACGCGACGATCGAGCCGATTTCCTCGGGACCGCCGAGACGCCGCACCGGGATCGTCGCGACGATCTTCTCGAGCACGTCGGGGCGGATTGCCTTCACCATGTCGGTACCGATGTAGCCCGGCGACACGGTGTTGACCGTCACGCCCTTCGTCGCGACTTCCTGCGCGAGCGACATCGTGAAGCCGTGAATACCGGCCTTCGCGGTCGAGTAGTTCGTCTGGCCGAATTGCCCCTTCTGGCCGTTCACCGACGAAATGTTGATGATGCGGCCCCAGCCACGTTCGACCATCCCGTCGATCACCTGCTTCGTGACGTTGAACAGGCTCGTCAGGTTGGTGTCGATCACGGCGGTCCAGTCTTCATGCGTCATCTTGCGGAACACGACGTCGCGCGTGATGCCCGCGTTGTTGACCAGCACGTCGATCTCGCCGACTTCGGCCTTGACCTTGTCGAACGCTTCCTTGGTCGAGTCCCAGTCGCCGACGTTGCCTTCCGACGCGATGAAGTCGTACCCGAGCGCCTTCTGGTCCTCGAGCCATTTCACCCGGCGCGGCGAGTTCGGGCCACAACCTGCAACCACCTTGAAGCCGTCTTTCGACAGGCGCTGGCAGATGCTGGTGCCGATGCCGCCCATCCCGCCCGTTACGTACGCAATTCGCTGAGACATAAATCTCACTCCATTTTTTGGTTTCGAGAGCTGCCGGAGCCCCCTCTGACTTCACGTGACGCCGGCCGAAGCCGCAATCGGCCGACGCACGGATTCGGTTCGCCGATGGCGAACGGCCGGTTACGGACGGCCGGTTACGGACGCTCGACCGCGAGCGCGACGCCCATCCCGCCGCCGATGCACAGCGACGCCAGCCCGCGCTTCGCGTCGCGCTTGGCCATCTCGTGCAGCAGCGTCACCAGAATCCGGCAGCCCGACGCGCCGATCGGGTGGCCGATCGCGATCGCCCCGCCGTTCACGTTCACCTTCGACGTGTCCCAGCCCATCTGCTTGTGCACCGCCAGCGCCTGCGCCGCGAACGCCTCGTTGATTTCCATCAGGTCCAGGTCGCCCGGCGTCCAGCCCGCGCGCTCCAGCGCACGGCGCGACGCCGGCACCGGGCCCATGCCCATCACGCTCGGGTCCACGCCCGCGTTCGCGTACGCCTTGATCC
>NZ_BCPP01000625.1:0-4367 GCF_016586125.1 Burkholderia sp. E168m23 | reverse complement strand
CCGTATCGCGATGGTCAGTTCGATCGCCGCGCTGCGTGGCATGGCGATCTCGCCGGCCTATTGCGCGAGCAAAGCTGCGATCAAGGCCTATGGCGATTCGGTGCGCCCGCTGCTGGCGCGCGACGGCGTGGGCGTTACGATCATCCTACCAGGCTTTGTGAAGACGGCGATGAGCGACGTGTTCCCCGGCGACAAGCCGTTCCTCTGGAGTGCCGAGCGTTCGGCCGAGTACATCCGCCGGCGGCTCGACGCAGGCCGAAGCGAGATCGCGTTCCCCGGGTTGCTCGCATTCGGCATGCGCCTCCTGCCGCTGCTGCCCGCGACGCTGGCCGACGCGATCCTCGACCGCCTGTCCTATCTTCCGTCGAAGGACCGGGTCAATTGAGCGCG
Source organism: Burkholderia sp. E168m23 (assembly GCF_016586125.1). Taxonomy (NCBI): domain Bacteria; kingdom Pseudomonadati; phylum Pseudomonadota; class Betaproteobacteria; order Burkholderiales; family Burkholderiaceae; genus Burkholderia; species Burkholderia sp. E168m23. The sequence goes on along the minus strand of NZ_BCPP01000625.1, from coordinate 3,977 downwards.
CGTCTTGCCGTGACGCTGACGGGCACCATTGCGCTGTCGTTTGCGGTCGATGCGATCGCCGTCCCGCGCGCGCCGCTGCGGCGCCCGCTGCTGTCGTCAGTGCTTCATATTGTTGCCGTACTCTTCGTATTCGACCTCGTGTTCGCCGCCACCTGCCGGCCGCTGTTTTCGGCCTGCGCGTCGCTTGCGCTCGTCGGTCTCGTCGCCGCAGTCAGCAACGCGAAGTACGAGTCGTTGCGGGAGCCGTTCGTATTTACCGATCTGAGCCTGTTCAGCCAGTTGTTTTCGCATCCCCGTCTTTACTTGCCGTTCCTGAGTGTCGGCAAGGTCGTCGCGATCGGTACCGGCATCCTGCTTGTGATCGCGGGCTTCGTCGTCGAGCGACCGGTGCAGCGGGGTTCCGTCGCGATGGCGTGGCTCGCGGCGGCGTTGCCGTTCGCGCTCGCGGTGCCTATCGCGGCGCGCTTGCCGCTGACGCTCGATCCCGATGCCGACCAGCGGCGCCACGGTTTTTTTGCCGTGTTCGTTGCCTATCTGCTCAACGGGCTGCGTCCTGCGACGTTCCGGAGGTTCCGCGAGATCGCGGCGGCCGGGCTCTTCGCAACAGGCAAGCCGAACCGGCGCCCCGACGTGGTCCTGATCCAGAGCGAATCGTTCTTCGATGCACGCCGCCTCGGTGACGCGGTCGAGCCAGAGCTTTTCGCGCGCTTCGACGAGGCGCGTCGCGAGGCCGTCTCGTATGGCGAGATGATGGTGCCGGCGTGGGGCGCCAACACCATGCGAACGGAATTCGCGGTGCTGACCGGCATGGAATCTTTTTCGCTTGGATATGCGCGCTTTTATCCTTACGCATTTGTAAGAAATAAAATCGCGTCGCTTGCCTCTTGGTTTGACCGTTGCGGCTACGATACAGTCGCGATTCATCCGTATTACGCCGATTTCTTCGGGCGGGACCGGGTATTTCCGCTGCTGGGTTTTACGCGCTTTCTTGATATCCGCGATTTTGCATCGGCGTCCCGTGCCGGTCCGTATGTGGCAGACGCCGCAGTATCCGAGTCGATCATCGAGGAACTCCGGACCGCGGGCGACGACCATCCGCGCTTCGTCTTCGCGATGACGATGGAAAACCATGGCCCGCTGCATCTGGAGCAGGTTTTGCCTGGAGAATCGTCTTCGAGGCATACTCTTGGCGAAGACCCGTCCTGGCGCGACCTGACAGCCTACCTGCGGCACATTGAAAATGCAGACGCAATGATGGGGCGCCTGCTCGACCATTTGCGCACCAGCGATCGTGAAACAGTCGTTTGTTTTTACGGCGACCACGTTCCCGCTCTGCCTCACGTATTCGATAAGCTGGGCGTTTCTCCGCAAACCAGCGACTACTTCATTTGGCGAAATTACGGCACAGACACTCCCGAATGCCGGAATCTGGCGGCCGAAGAGCTCGGTTCGGTACTTTTGCATGTGGTACAAGATGACGGACATCGCGCGGAAGAACCGCACGCATCCGAGAAAGCGACATAAAAGATGAACAGTAAGATTGCAATAATTGGGGTGGCTTGTCGGTTTCCCGGGAGCGCGAACAATCTTGGCGACTTCTGGCAACTGCTGCGCGACGAACGCGACGCAGTAACCGAAATCCCCGCCGACCGCTTCGGTACCGATTTCTACCAGCACCCGTCCAAACGCGAACCGGGCAAGAGCTACACGTTCGCGGCCGGCGTGCTCGACAACGTCGCCGGCTTCGACGCCGCGTTCTTCGGCATTTCGCCGCGCGAAGCGGCCCAGATGGACCCTCAGCAACGCCTGCTGCTCGAACTCGCGTGGGAAGCATTCGAAGACGCCGGCGTGCGCCCGGCCGACATGCGCGGCAGCAATTGCGGCGTCTTCGTCGGCGCGGCCAGCATGGATTACGGCAACCGCAACATGGACGATCTGAACGTGATCGATCCGTATTCGGCGACCGGCAATACGCTGAGCATCGCGTCGAACCGCGTGTCCTACCTGTTCGACCTGCACGGCCCGAGCATGACGGTCGACACCGCCTGTTCGTCGTCGCTCGTCGCTCTCCATCAGGCCGTCAAGGCACTGCAGTCCGGCGAGGCCGACGTGGCGCTCGCGGGCGGCGTCAACCTGCTGCTGCACCCGTTCGGCTTCGTCAGCTTCTCGAAGGCGTCGATGCTGTCGCCGCGCGGCCGTTGCCGTGCATTCGACGCGACCGGCGACGGCTACGTGCGCTCGGAAGGCGGCGCGTTCGTGCTGCTCAAGCCGCTCGATCGCGCGCTGGCCGACGGCGACACGATCCACGCCGTGATCGCGGGCTCCGGCGTGAACTCGGTCGGCCACTCGCCGGGCGGGATCAGCGTGCCGGGCGCGGCCGCGCAGGCGTCGCTGCTGCGCAGCGTGTATGCGCGCGCCGGCATCGATCCGCGGTCGCTCGCCTATCTCGAGGCGCACGGCACCGGCACGGCGGTCGGCGATCCGATCGAGGCGCGTGCGCTGATCGATGTCGTGTCGGGCGAACGCCCGGCCGATCGTCCGCTGCTGATCGGTTCGGTGAAGACCAACATCGGCCACCTCGAAACGGCATCCGGCATGGCCGGCCTGCTGAAGGCCGTGCTGTGCCTCAAGCATCGCGCGGTGCCGCGCTCGCTGCACTTCGTCACGCCCAATCCCGGGATCGATTTCGACGGCGGGCGTTTGCGCGTCGTCGATCGCTACATGCCGCTCGACGCGGGCGACGCGCCGCTGACGGTCGGCGTCAACTCGTTCGGCTTCGGCGGAACGAACGCCCACGTCGTGCTGACCGAGGCGCCGGTCGCAAGCGACGTGTCGACGGCAGCGCCCGAGCCGACTCGAGCGCAACCGTCCCCGCTCGCGCTGACCGCGCGCAGTGCGAACGCGCTTGGGGCGCTCGCGGGCCGCTATCTGGCCATGCTCGATAACGGCGGCGACTGGCAGGCGCTTGCCGCGGCCGCCGCGCGTCGGCGCCAGTGGCTCGAGCATCGCGCGATCGTCGCGCCGGCCGACGTGGCCGAAGGCCGTGCGGCGCTTGCGGCACTGGCCCAGCCGGCACAGGAAGGGCTGCCGGCCTGCGTGGCGACCGGCCAGGCGCCCGCCGACGCATTGCGTACCGCGCTCGTGTTCTCGGGCAACGGTTGCCAGTGGGTCGGAATGGGCAACGAACTCTATGCGGAGAACGCGGTTTTCCGGGCGGCGCTCGACGAAGTCGACGCGCTGTGGTGCGCGGACGGCAGCCCGTCGCTGGTCGACGTGATGCGCGGCGGCCCGGGCGCGACATGGCTGGCCGGCGCGGGCGCCGAATGGCTCGCCGCGACGGAGAACGCGCAGCCGCTGCTGTTCGCGATCCAGGTCGGCATGATTCGCGTGATCGACGCGCGAGGCATGCGTTACGACGCGGCGATCGGCCACAGCGTCGGTGAAATCGCCGCGGCGTGGGTGACGGGTGCGCTGTCGCTCGCCGACGCGGTGCGCGTGATCAAGATCCGCAGCCGCGCCCAGGCGATGACGCGCGGCAGCGGCCGGATGGCGGCCGTCGGCATCGGCGAGGCAGCCGCGCGCGAGTTGATCGCGCGCCATGGGCTTGCGCGTCGGGTCGAGGTGGCCGGCATCAACAGCCCCGACGCAGTGACGCTCGCCGGCGAGTTGCAGGGCTTGCAGGCGCTGGAGGCGGCGCTGCGCGGCAGCGGCAAGTTCTTCCAGATGCTCGATCTCGACTATGCGTTCCACAGCAGCCACATGGACCGCATCGAGCCGGTCGTGCTGGCCGAGCTGGCCAGCCTGCGGCCCCAGCCGGGCAACGGCAGGTTCGTGTCGACGGTCACCGGCGGCGCGCTCGCTGGCAACGCACTCGATGCGCGCTACTGGTGGCGCAATATCCGCGAACCGGTGCGCTTCGGCGATGGCATCGCGTATCTGATCGAGCAGGGCGTCCGGCTGTTCATCGAAGTCTCGCC
>NZ_BCPP01000624.1:0-4368 GCF_016586125.1 Burkholderia sp. E168m23 | reverse complement strand
TTGTGCGTCTCGCGGCCGATCCCCGACTGCTTGTAGCCGCCGAACGCCGCATGCGCGGGGTACAGGTGGTAGCAGTTGGTCCACACGCGGCCGGCCTCGACCTCGCGGCCCATCCGGTACGCACGCGTGCCGTTGCGGGTCCACACGCCGGCGCCGAGCCCGTAGAACGTGTCGTTCGCGAGTTCGATCGCTTCCTGCTCGTCCTTGAACGTCATCACCGACGCGACCGGCCCGAAGATTTCCTCCTGGAACACGCGCATCTTGTTGTTGCCGAGCAGCATCGTCGGCTTCACGTAGTAGCCCGTGCCGAGATCGGCGGCCGGCGCCGCGCGCTCGCCGCCCGTCAGGCATTGCGCGCCTTCGCCGCGGCCGATGTCGATGTACGACAGGATCTTGTCGAGCTGCTGCTGCGACGCCTGCGCGCCGATCATCGTCTGCAGGTCGAGCGGGTGGCCGGACTTGATGCGCTCGACGCGCGCGACGGCCTTCTCGATGAAGCGTTCGTAGATCGATTCCTGGATCAGGATGCGCGACGGGCACGTGCACACTTCGCCCTGGTTCAGCGCGAACATCGCGAGCCCTTCGAGCGCCTTGTCGAGGAACGCGTCGTCCTGGTCGAGCACGTCGGCGAAGAAGATGTTCGGGCTCTTGCCGCCCAGTTCGACCGTCGACGGGATCAAGCTGTCGGCCGCCGCACGCAGGATGTGCTTGCCGACCGGCGTCGAGCCCGTGAACGCGATCTTCGCGATCCGCTTGCTGGTCGCGAGCGCTTCGCCCGCTTCCTTGCCGAAGCCGTTCACGATGTTGATCGTGCCGGCCGGGAACAGGTCGCCGATCAGCTCCATCAGCACGAGCACCGACGCGGGCGTCTGCTCGGCCGGCTTCATCACCACGCAGCAGCCGGCCGCGAGCGCCGGCGCGAGCTTCCACGCGGCCATCAGCAGCGGAAAGTTCCACGGGATGATCTGGCCGACCACACCGAGCGGCTCGTGGAAGTGATACGCGACGGTGTTGTCGTCGATTTCGGAGATGCCGCCTTCCTGTGCACGGATGCAGCCCGCGAAGTAGCGGAAGTGGTCGATCGCGAGCGGCAGGTCGGCCGCCATCGTCTCGCGCAGCGGCTTGCCGTTGTCGATCGTCTCGGCCACGGCCAGCAGCTTCAGGTTCTTTTCCATCCGGTCGGCGGCGGCGAGCAGCAGGTTCGCACGCTCGGCCACGGACGTCTTGCCCCACTGGCGGCGCACGGCATGCGCGGCGTCGAGCGCCAGTTCGATGTCGTCGGCGCCGGAGCGCGGGATGCGGCAGAACGGCTGGCCGTTGATCGGCGACACGTTCTCGAAATACTCGCCCTTCACCGGCGGAACCCACTTGCCGCCGATGTAGTTGTCGTATTGCTGACGGTACGGGTATTCGACGTCGAGGCCCAGTTGTTTCAGGTCAAACGGGTTCATACATGTCTCCTGTTCATCGTGCTTGTGTGAGTACAGCGCCGGTTGGAATGCGCTGGTCCCGTTTACGCAACATGCGTGCCAAACAGGACGAGAGGGAACGAGAGCACGTCGAGCGCGGCCCGCGCACGCTCGCACCGTGCGGTGTTCACGCACGCAACACGGCGGGTGTACCGATTCTGAACACCGCGATTGCGCAGCGACGGGGCCGGTGTTCGGAATTTCCACAGTGCGCGGCGGTGTGCAGCCCGCGGACGCGCGCCGCGCCGCGTGGCATGTCGCTTGCGTGCGGATCACCGATCCACACGCCACGGCGCACGCGCCGACCGACACCATGAACGATCGCGGCCCCCTGACCGACGACGCCATCGCCTTCATCCGCGAGCAGGCTTTCCTGATCGTCGCGACCGCCGACGCGGCCGGCAACGCCGACTGTTCGTACCGCGGCCGTCAGCCGCGCGCCGACGGCTCGTTCACGCCGCTCGTCGATATCCCGGACCGCCGCACGCTGGTGCTGCCCGACTTCGCGGGCAACCACCTGCTCAACACGATCGGCAACCTGCTCGTGAATCCGGCCATCGCGCTGCTGTTCGTCGATTTCGTGCGGCAGACGACCTGGCTCGTGCAGGGTCGCGCGACGCTCGACGAGGATGCGCAAGGGCGCGCGCATCTGTGGCCGGACGCGCTGCGCTATCTGGTGATCGAGGTGGAACGCGCAGAGGCGCGCGCGGATGCGGGGTTGCCGCCGCTCGTGCTGGCGTGACGCGCGGCGGATGAGGCTTTAACGAGCGGACGAGGTGGGCACGGCCGCTGCATTGACCAAAAGACCGAAGCACCCGGGGAACCGGGAACCAAGAACCGAAACATCGAAGCACCGGGCACCGGGCACCGGGCACCGGGCACCGGGCACCGGGCACCGGGCACCGGGCACCGGGCACCGGGCACCGAGCACCGAGCACCGAGCACCGAGCACCGAGCACCGAAACATCGAAACACCCGCGCGCCACGGTGCAACGCTCAACGCCCTTGCGTCTCCACACACGCCGGCTCACCTCGACTGCGCGCCGCCGACGCATCGGCCTGCGCGTGGCCATCCGCCTCGTCGCCCGTTTCGTCGGCCGCCGGCCGCCCGCCGAGAAACCCGAACACCACCACCGCGCACAGCACCGTGACGACGGCCAGCCCGATCAGCAGCCGGTCGAACGCATGCGTGTAGCTCGCGATCAGCGCCGCACGTCCGACGCCCGGCAACGCGGCAGCCGCACCCGCGAGATCGCCGGTCGCGAGCCGCGCGGCCGCACGCAGCGTTGCGTCGGGCGTGGCCGCGGCACCGGCCGCGTGCGCGAGCCCCGCCTGCGCGAGCGCGGCCAGCACCGCACCGACGATCGCCAGCGCAATCCCCTCGCCGGCGACGCGCGTCGTACTGAAAATGCCCGTCGCCATCCCCGCGCGCTCCTTCGGCACGACGCTCACCGACAGCCCGTCCATCAGCCCCCACGGCATGCCGGCACCGACGCCGATCGCGAGCATCGGCGCGATCGCCGCCGGCCCCGCGCCGCCGCGCAGCGCGATGCCGAGCCACACGAGCCCGGCCGCCGCGACGAGCAGCCCGAGCCCGGAAATCACGCCGGCCGACAGCCAGCGCGTGAGCGTCGCCGCGACGAGCGGCACGACCAGCATCGGCGCGGAGATCGCGAGCATCAGCCAGCCGGCGTCGATCTCGCTGAAGCCGTCGATGCCGATGAAGCGCAGCGGCAGCACGACGAGCAGCACGATGTAGCAGCAACAGGTCGACACCGGCAGCACCTGCACGCCGACGAAGCGCGCGATGCGGAACAGCGACAGGTCGAGCATCGGCCGCGCGACGCGTGTCTCGATCGTCACGAATGCGCACGCGCCGAGCGCCGCGCCGGCCAGCAGCGCGATCACGAGCGGGCTCGACCAGCCGCGCGCGGGCGCCTCGATCACGCCGAACGTGAACAGCGACAGCGCGGCCGTGAACGCCGCCGTGCCGGGCCAGTCGAGCCCGGTCGCGTGCGGGTCGCGCGACTCGTGCATGCGCGGCAGCCCGAACGCGAGCGACAGCACGCCGGCCACCGCGCTCGTCACGAAGATCGCGCGCCAGCCGTAATGCCCGATCAGCCCGCCGGCGATCACGGGCCCGAACGCGAGCCCGATGCCGAACGTCGTGCCGAGCAGGCTGAATGCACGCGTGCGCGCCGCGCCGTCGAATTCCTGCGCGAGCGCGGCCGTGCCGCCGGCCAGCGCCGCGGCCGCCGCGAGCCCTTGCGCGGCGCGCAGCAGATCGACGGCGAGCATCGACGGCGCGAACGCGAGCGCGATCGACATCAGCGTGAAGCCGCCGACGCCGATCGCGAACAGGCGCTTGCGGCCGAACTGGTCGGCCAGCGCACCCGACGCCATCAGGAAGCTGCCGAACGCGAGCATGAACGCGTTGGTGATCCAGTTCATCGCGACCGGGCTGCCGTGCAGGTCGCGGCCGATCGCCGGCGTCGCGACCGCGCCGCCCGAAAACGACAGCGGCAGCGCGACGGCGGCCATGCAGACGGCGGCCAGCACCCATGCGCGCCGGCGCGCCGCGTGGGCCACGTGGGCCGGGGCGGCTGAAACAGGGTGATCCATCATCGCTCCTCGAAAAAGCCGGCGCGGATGCGCCATCAGAGCGACAGAAGATAAATCCGATTCAATCCGCGAAAAACCACGCGAAGCTCCGCATATAACGGATTAAAATTCCGCAATACACCTGCCTGCGTGCGTCACCGCGCGTCCTTCGATTCGATGGAAAGATGGAAAACCTCACCGGCATCGTCGCGTTCGTCCGCACCGCCGAAGCGCTGAGCTTCGTCGCGGCCGGCCGCGCGCTCGGCATCTCGGCGTCGGCGGTCGGCAAGACGATCGC
>NZ_BCPP01000623.1:0-4373 GCF_016586125.1 Burkholderia sp. E168m23 | reverse complement strand
GAGTACCAGAACGATCGCATCCGCAGGCGTGTCATTTCGGCGCAATGTCGCGCCGCACGCGGCGGATGTGCTGTTCGACATAGAACGCAGCGGCATCGGCATCCCCGGAGACGATCGCCTCGTAGATCAGCCGATGCTCGGACACGTAGAGCCTGATCCGGCCCGCGTCGTAGATGCCGTCGTCCTTCAGCCGCTTCCACAGCGGCTGGTCCATCGTCTTCGCGACTTCGTCCGCGATCTTCACGATCAGCGCGTCGCCGGTCATCAGCGCGAGTTGCCGGTGGAACAGCCGGTCGCTCTCGTTCCACAGCGCGCGCTGGTGCGGATCGTCGACGTCGGTGATGGTCTCCATCTGCGCGAGATAGCGTTCGGCGCCGGGGTCGGCGCGGCCATGGGCGGCCGCGAGGCGCGCGATCGCGGGCTCCAGGATCAGCCGCACGTCGAGCGTCGACGTCGGGCTGAAGTCGGCCTCCGACGCCGCGTGCGCGTCGCCGCGCCGCGCCAGCACCTCGAGCGGGGCCGCGACGACGTAGGTGCCCGAATTGCGCTTCGTGAACACGAGCCCTTCGTTCTGCAGCGCGCCGAGCGCCTCGCGCACGGCCGGCCGGCCGACCTGGAACAGTGCCGCGAGTTCGCGCTCGGACGGCAGCCGCGACTCGGCCGCATAGCGCCCCGCGCGGATTTCGTCGCGGATCTTTTCGGCTACCTGCTCGTAGATCTGCAGTGGCCTGAAACCGCCTTCGTGTGTGTCGGGACGCGCGGACATCATCGGATGGCTCCTGCCCGGTCGCGGGCGTGGATCTGGAAATGGGTTCGCACTATACCGGAGCGCGCGGGCAGCGCGGCAGCGGCGAGCCTTCTGGCCAGATATTAGAACCAAAATCCGCGAAGCGCTTTATTTTCTGGGTTGCACGTGCGCCAGCAAGTGGTATAGATTCGATCCACACTGCCCGGTGTCACGGTATCCGGCAGACCTGTGGCGGGCGCGGCATGCGTCCGCCGTCCACGCTCACCGACGCTGCGACGTACACGATGCCCGCCTTTTCCCCGATTCCCGTTTTCGATGCGGCCGACACGGCCGCGCTGCTCGACTATCCGGCGTTGCTCGCCACGCTCAGGCAAGCGGTCGCCGAGTATGCGGCGGGCGACATCGTCAGCCCCGAGCGCCTGGTCGTGCCGCTGCAAGGCGGCGGCGTGATGCTGTCGATGCCGTCGAGCGCCCACGACCTGGCGAGCCACAAGCTCGTCAACGTGTGTCCCGGCAACGGCGCGCGCGGGTTGCCGACGATTCTCGGCCAGGTCACCGCGTACGACGCCACCACCGGAGAAATGCGCTTCGCGCTCGACGGCCCGACCGTCACCGGCCGCCGCACGGCGGCGATCACCGCGCTCGGCATCCAGGCGCTGCATGGCGCCGCGCCGCGCGACATCCTGCTGATCGGCACCGGCAAGCAGGCGGCCAATCACGCGGAAGCGCTCGCGGCGATCTTTCCGGACGCGCGCCTTCAGGTGCGCGGCACGAGCGCGGACAGCGCGGCCGCCTTCTGCGCCGCCCACCGCGCGCATGCGCCGCGGCTCGCGCCGCTCGACGGCGACGCGATACCCGACGCGATCGACGTGGTCGTCACGCTGACGACGAGCCGCACGCCCGTCTACCGCGAAGCCGCGCGCGCAGGCCGGCTCGTGGTCGGCGTCGGCGCGTTCACCGCGGATGCCGCCGAGATCGACGCCAGCACGGTGCGGGGCAGCCGGCTCGTGGTCGACGATCCGGCCGGTGCGCGCCACGAAGCCGGCGACCTGATCGTCGCGCAGGTGGACTGGCAGCACGTCGCGTCGCTCGCCGACGTGCTGAACGGCACCTTCTCCCGCGGCGGCCCGCTGCTGTTCAAGAGCGTCGGCTGCGCCGCATGGGACCTGGCCGCGTGCCGCACCGCGCGCGACGCGCTGGCCGCGCGCCAGGCCGGCTGAGCCGGACGCGCCACCGTTCGGCCGCTCCCCGCGCGGCATCGCACTTGTCGGGATCGCCCGCGGCGATTTCCCGTACGCGGTGTAGGAAACGCCCTACACCGCGTCGAAGCGGCCTACACGAAGTTCCAATTCGGCCGATTTCAATTTCGGCGGCGCAACACGATACTGCCGGCATGAATGCCAGCCTGTCACCCGCCGCACTCAGGGTGTTCCTCGTCGATCACGCGGTTGCCGTCCGCCAGCGGATCGCGCTGCTCGTCGGCGCGATCCGCGGCGTTGCCGTGGTGGGCGAAGCGGAAGACGGCCAGGACGCGTGGACGCATATCCGCAGCAGTCGCGCGGACGTGGTGATCGTCGACGTGCGGCTCGCGGACGGCAGCGGTCTCGACCTGATCGGGATGCTGTCGAAGGCCGCGCCGCGCATCGTCACGATCGTGCTGACGAATCACTCGGCGCCGGCATTCAGAGAGGCATGCGCGACGGCGGGAGCCGACTACTTCTTCGACAAGACCGTCGAATTCGACGCCGCATGCCGTGTCATCGAATCCCTGGTGCACGCTCGCGCGCACCGCCACCGCCCCTGACGAGCCGGAGCGCCTCATGTCCACCGCCACCGCCTTCGCCGCCGACGTGTCCGTCGTACCCCGGCCAACGATTGCCCTGCGCCCGGTCGCGCGCGCCGACGCCGCCAAGCATCCGGCCGCACGCTGTTCGGCCTGCGCGATGCGCTCGATGTGCCTGCCGCCGCACCTGACCCCCGCCGAATACGGCCGCCTCGACGCGATCATCTGCACGACGCGGCAGGTTCGCCAGGGCGACGCGCTGTTCCGCACCGACGATCCGTTCCAGAGCATCTATGCGGTGCGCGCGGGTTCGTTCAAGACGGTGATGATGCATCGCGACGGCCGCGAGCACGTGACGGGCTTCCAGATCGCCGGCGAAACGCTCGGCATGGACGGCATCGGCGGCGGCCAGCACTGCTGCGACGCGATCGCGCTGGAGGACAGCGTGGTGTGCATCATCCCGTTCGGCGCGCTCGAAGCCGCGTGCCGCGAGATGAAGCCGATGCAGCACTTTCTCTACCAGATGCTGAGCAGTGAGATCGTCCGCGAATCGAGCCAGATGCTGTTGCTCGGCACGATGTCGGCCGAGCAGCGCGTCGCGCATTTCCTGCTGAACCTGTCGTCGCGGTTCGAGGCGCGCGGCTATTCGGCGACCGAATTCAACCTGCGGATGACGCGCGAGGAAATCGGCTGCTATCTCGGGATGAAGCTCGAAACCGTCAGCCGGATGTTCTCGCGGTTCCATCGCGACGCGCTCGTCGAAACGCGCGGCAAGCGCGTGCGCATCATTGACGCGCAAGCGCTCGCGCGGGTCTGAATCCGGCACGCGGCGGCGGATGGCCGCCGCTGCATCAATGCAGCGCGTCGCCGGTCGCCGCGTCGCGCAGCGCCACCGCTGCGGCGCCCGACTGCCACGCGATCAGCGCCTGTTCCGCCTGCGCGAACGCGCGGCGCAGCGTATCGTCCACGTCGGCGCCGACGCACGGCGGCAGCGACCTGGGCGCCGCGTCGCGCATCGACAGATCGAGCCGCACATCGTAGAGGCGCGCGCCATCGGCCACCGTGCGCGCTTCGATCGCGAGATGGCAGCCGTCGAGCAACGTGCGAAACCGTTCGAGCCGCACCAGTTGCGCGCCGGCCTCGGCCTCGACCGCTGCCGAACCCGTGAATCCGAGGCAGGCGATCTGCATGCCCACGCCCATGTCGTGTCTCCTGACGGGGCCGCCCGCTCGTCGACCGCCTTGCCTGTGCCGGCCGCGTCATGATGAGGCGGCACGTGTTTTCCGTGGCGCGGCGCGCCTTGCCCGGTCGCTGCCGGCCGATAGTCTGCCCGCGCCCGGCTGGCGCGGGACCGTTCATACGTTGAAGGTTTGCGACGCCTTCATCTCGATCCACGTCATGCCGGCCCGCAGCCCTTCGATCATCGCCTCGCGCTCCGTCGGATACGCGTGGCTGTGCTCGAACGTATGATGAAACCGCGCGGCGCCGGCGCCGTGCTCGACCGACACGCGGCAGCGGAACTCGCCCGATTCGCACGGGCGCGTCTCCACTTCGACCGACCAGTCCCGTTCGTGAATGTTGCCCTGCAGTGTCATGCGCCCTCCTGCGGTATCAGTCTCCGAGCCGGAAGTGCCCGCTGTGCAGCAGCACCGGCCGGCCGCCGATTTCCTCGAGCATGCGCCGTGCCATCGCCTCGATGGCTGACCGGTGCGCGTCGAATGCGCTCAGCAGATCGCGCTCGAGCAGCGACCGCGCGCCGAAATGATCTTCCAGCGCCTCGGCCGTGACCGCGCACTGGACGCAATGGCCGTCGACCAGCGCCGAAAACGCGACGACCAGGTC
>NZ_BCPP01000622.1:0-4373 GCF_016586125.1 Burkholderia sp. E168m23 | reverse complement strand
CTGCCCGGCAGCCCCACCACGGCGCTCGATCGCTCCGTCGCGCGCGAAGTGTTCCGCACCGCGGGCATCGCCGCGACCTTCAACACACGCGGCGTCGACGACAACGGCGACGACGACGGCATCTCCGCCAGCGAGCTGACGAAATCGCTCGAACGCGACTGCGACGTGATCGCCGGCTTCCCGCGCTCCGCGATCGCCGATGCGTCGGGATCGAAGATGACGTTCTCGCAAGGCTATCTGCGCTCCGGCTACGTCAACGTGTCGCTGCGCGATGCGCCCGCGCCGTCCGGCGCGAAGGAAACGATCGCGGCCACCTACGGCAGCCCGTCGCAACTGATCGCCGCGCAGCAGACGAACGCCCGCTTCGACCTCGAGAACACGAGCGAGAAAACGATCGGTGCGCTCGCCGCGGGCCGTGCGCAGCGCGCGATCGTCTGGTATCCGAGCGTCGTCGCATACGAGCGTGCGCACCCGAAACAACGGTTCCAGGTGGCGGCGACGTCGTCGCCGTACTCCGACTGGCAACTGTCGTTCGCGTTCGGGCCAGGCAAGGACGCGCTGCAACAGCGCATCGACGCCACGCTGTCGCAACTGAGCGGCAACGGCCGCCTCGCGTCGCTCACGCGCGGCTGGACGCTGCCCGACGGCATCGCGCAAGCCGCCGCCTCGCGCGTGCCCGGCCGGTTTCTCGACGGCGCGATCGCGTCCGCGCAGCGGCCCGGCTTCGTCAAGGTGTCGACGAGCGAAGGCGGCGGCGTCCCGTCGTTCGACCAGGCTCAGGTGCAGCATGGCAAGAAGCTCTACGGCGATGCGTGCGCGAAATGCCACGGCGACCAGCTCGAGGGCAATACCGCGCCCGCGCTGAGCGGGGAATCGTTCGCGCCCGAAGGCAAGTCGCACATCACGGTCGGCGGCATCTTCCTGTACATGTCGAGCAACATGCCGGCCGATCGCCCCGGCAAGATGTCCGCGCAGGAATACGAGGATCTGATGGCGTTCCTGCTTTATTCGAACGGCTACGACGCGTCGAAGAACAAGCTGACCGCCGAGATCGCGAATGCGTCGAAGGCGCCGCTGATCGCCGGGCCGCGCAAGTAACCGCTCCACCCTCTTTCGTTTCGATCGACCGCCGTGCCGGGCAGCTTGCCCGGCGCGCGGGCCGGGCTTTTTCCGTTCATTTCATTCAGGACCGCATCATGATCTCCCGTCATCGCAGAACCTTCTTCGTGCAGGCCGCCGGCCTGTGCGCCGCGCTCGCGGCCGGCACGCGCGCATTCGCCGCCGCCCCGCCCGTCGACGAAAACGACGCGGCGGCGAAGACGCTCGGCTACCGCGCCAAGGCGACGACCGTCGACGCCGGCAAGTTCCCGAAGTACCAGGCCGGCCAGACGTGCTCGAACTGCCGCTTCTACAAGGCCGCCGCGGGCGAATCCTCCGGCACGTGCCCGATGTTCGCGGGCAAGACGGTTGCCGCGGAAGGCTGGTGCAACGTCTATGCCAAGCTCGCTTGACGCCGGGCCCGCACGCGAACGCGACGGCGCGCCGTCGCCGTGTCGCGGCGCCCACGCCGACCGCGCCGCGCATCTGCATGCGCTGATCGCGCTGGGCATCGATCGCGGCTACGTGACGCACGGTGAAATCGCCGATGCGCTGCCCGACGACGCGACCGACGGCGCGGATGCGGACGCCGCCGCGTCGATGCTGCGCGAGCTCGGCATCGACGTGCGCGAGCATACCGGCGCGCATACCGCATGGACGCTCGATCGTCATTTCGCGCAAGTGACGGAAGTCGCGTCGCCGCTCGCCGACGCATCGACGCCGCTCCCGGCCGACGATCTGCTCGCGGGCCACACCAACGATCCGATCCGGCTCTATCTGCGGGAAATGAGCGCGACGCCGCTGCTCGAACGCGACGAAGAGATCGCGCTCGCGCTGCGTCTGGAAAGCGGCCGCGCGGCGTGCATCGACGCGTTGAGCCGCGATCCGGCGGCACTCGCCGCCGTCGCGGCGCTCGCGGATGACATTCGTGCCGGCAAGGTGGCGGCGTCGGTTTACGTGACGGGGTTCGCCGGCGATGCCGAATCGCCTGCAAGTGCACCGGCGACGTTGCCCGACGCTCCGGCCATCGAATCACCGGCGCCCAACGACGACGCCGATCTTTCTCTCGACAGCCCGGCGTGGCGCGATACGGTCGTCGACGCGCTCGAACGTGTCGGTGCGCTGGCGCCCGCGATGCAGCGTGCATTGCATGCCGACGGTTTCGCGTCGGCCGCTTACCGGACGCTGCTGCGCGAGGCTACGGCGTCGACCGGCCGCATCCGCTTCACCTCGCGCGCGATCGAACGGATCGGGCAAGCGAACGGCGAGCGTGCGACTCGGGCACGTACGTTCGAACAACGACTCGTCGATACGCTGGCCGCCGCGGGCATACGTGCCGAATCCGCGCGCCACGACCTCTTCACGCCGTGCGACGACGTACGCGCATGGCTACACGCCTGCCGCGCCGCGCACCCTGACTGCGCCGCCGCGCTCGCCCGCCACGCGCCGGCGCTGATCGACGCGCGCGGCGCGCTCGCTCGCCTCTCCGGCCAGTCTGCGCTGCCGCTCCACATCGCGATCGCGCTCGATGCGCGGCTCGCGCGTATCGAGCGGGCGATGCAACCCGCGAGAACGAAGCTGTTCCAGAGCAATCTGCGGCTCGTCGTGTCGGTCGCCAAACGCTATGCCGATCGTGGCCTGCCGTTCTCCGATCTGATCCAGGAAGGCAATATCGGCCTGATGAAGGCCGTCGATCGCTACGATCACCGGCGCGGCTTCAAATTCTCGACGTATGCGACGTGGTGGATCCGGCAGGCGATCACGCACGCGCTGGCCGATCTGGGCCGCACGATACGCGTGCCCGCGCATACGGTCGATACACTGAACAAACTGTCGCGGCTCGCGCGACTCCATCGGCAACGCACCGGCGACGTCGCCGACGCGCGGGCGCTCTCCACGCAGATGCGGCTGCCGGTCGACAAGGTGCGCGAGCTGATGAGCATCGTGCGCGAGCCGATCTCCGCCGACCTGCCGGTTTCGCCCGATCACGACCTCACGTTGTGCGACGTCACGATCGACCCCGACGCGCCGACGCCGGAAGAAGCCGCGAGCGCCGGTCAGTTGCGTGCGGCGGTTGCCGAGCTGATCGACAGCCTCCCGGTACGCGAGGCGTGGATTCTTCGCCTGAGGTACGGCATCGATGTCGACAACGAATATTCGCTGCGCGAGATCGGCCGGCAACTGAACCTGTCGGCCGAGCGCGTTCGTCAGCTCGAGGTATCGGCGCTCGAACGCATCCGGCAATTCAGGCACGCACCGGCGCTTCGCTCGCTGCTCGCCTGACGCGGCGGTGCCGCGCGACCATCTGCCGGCTCGCCCCAACTGCTCAGGACTGCAACACGACCTGCTGCATTTCTGAACGCCACACGGCATCGCGCGACCGTCCGCGATACAGCGCGACCAATCAGGTCGAGCACCACACGCCCGGCCGTCGCGACTTTCGCCGCCAGCGCATACCAGTCGCGCAACTGGCATGCATGTTGCGTTTTCCCGAGCGCCGTCAGGAATCACATGAACGCATGGAGACACGCTTGTCCAAGATCGAATCGGTTCTTCACGAAACCCGTCAGTTCGCGCCGCCCGCGGCGCTCGAGAAGACGGCGACCATTTCCGGCATGCCGGCCTACCGCGCGCTCGTCGCCGAGGCCGAGCAGGATTACGAAGGCTTCTGGGCGCGCCTCGCGCGCGAAGGCCTTACGTGGCACAAGCCGTTCACCAAGGTGCTCGACGAGCGCAACGCGCCGTTCTACACATGGTTCGACGACGGCGAGCTGAACGCGTCGTACAACTGCCTCGACCGCCACGTCGAAGCCGGCAACGGCGAGCGCGTCGCGGTGATCTTCGAGGCCGACGACGGCACCGTCACCCGCGTCACCTATGCCGATCTCCTCGCGCGCGTGTCGCGCTTCGCCAATGCGCTGAAGAAACGCGGGATCGGCAAGGGCGATCGCGTCGTCATCTACATTCCGATGTCGATCGAAGGCATCGTCGCGATGCAGGCCTGCGCGCGCATCGGCGCGACCCACTCGGTCGTGTTCGGTGGCTTCTCCGCGAAATCGCTGAACGAGCGGCTCGTCGACGTCGGCGCGGTCGCGCTGATCACCGCCGACGAACAGGCGCGCGGCGGCAAGACGCTGCCGCTCAAGAGCATCGCCGACGAGGCGATCGCGCTGGGCGGCTGCGAAGCGGTCAAAAGCGTGATCGTCTATCGCCGCACCGGCGGCAAGATCGACTGGCATGCGGAGCGCGACCTATGGATGCATGAGCTGACCGAC
>NZ_BCPP01000621.1:0-4372 GCF_016586125.1 Burkholderia sp. E168m23 | reverse complement strand
GTGCTGAAGAAAACCGATGCACCGGGCGACGCATCGCACGTGGACATCCACTACCGTTTCGCCATCGAAGGTAGTCTGGGTCCGGCAGCGTGAATCCGGCGGGCAGCAGCGCGGCATACGGCAACCGGCCACACGGGAGGCACATGGCACCGAACACGACGACGATCGACATCCGTGCAGCCACTTCTGCCGATGCACCGGCCATCGCCAGCATCCACGTCGCGTCGTGGCAAGCCACTTACACGGGCATCATGCCGGCGCAGTTCCTCGCCGACCTGTCGGTCGAAAAACGCACGGCCGCGTGGCGCGAGACGCTCGACGCGGGACGACCGCACGTCGCGCTCGCCTTCGCGAACCACGCACCGACCGGCTGGATCGCGTACGGGCCGACGCGCGACGCCGACAAGGACGGTGCGTGGGGCGAAATCGAAGCGATCTATCTGCACCCGTCGCATTGCGGGCAAGGGATCGGCGCGCGGCTGGTCGACCATGCATGCCGAGCGCTGCACGACGCGGGTCATGCGTCGGTGTCGCTGTGGGTGCTCGCCAAAAACCGTCGAGCGAGGATGTTCTACGAACGCGAAGGTTTCGTCGCCGAAGCCGACATCAAGACCTTCGAGATCGACGGTACGCCGATCGAGGAAGTGCGGTACTGGCGCGCCCTACCGAAGCGGTCTCGATGACGGCAGCGCCTCCTCCGTCGCCAATCGTTGCTGCATCAGCTGCAGCAACGCGCGAATCTTCGCGTTGACCGAATTCCGGCTCGCGTAAGCGGCATGCAGCTGCAGCGGCGCCGGCGCCATCTCCAGCGGCACGCGCACCAGCCGCCCTTCGGCAAGCTCCACCGCGCACGCGCGTTCGACCAGAATCGCGAAGCCGATCCCGTTCACCGCCGCGAGGCCCGCCATCTCGCCGCTATTGACGCGATATCGGCTCGCCACCGGAATCTTGTGAATCCGTCCGTCGCGATCGGCGAATTGCCACGGCTGCCCTTTCAGCGTGCTCAACGTCGTGATGCACGGCAACTGCTTGAGCTGCTCCGTCAGGCCTGGCATCCCGACCCGCGCGACCAGTGACGGCGCGGCCACGACGACGCTCGGCAAACTCACGAGCGGCCTGACGACGAACGCGCTGTCGTCCAGCTTGCCGCGATTGACGATGATCGACAGGTCGATATCGTCGCGCAGCGTCGACACGCCAGCGAGGCTGGTGTCGCAGTCGATCTCGACACGCGGATGGTGGCTCGCGAATTCCGCGACGATCGGCCCCAGCATGCGCGGCCCGATTTCGCCCGGGACGCAAAGCTTCAGCACGCCGCGCAATTCCGTTTGCTGCGACGTCAGCTCGCATTCGGCCTGCGTCAGCGCGTCGAGCATCGGCCGCGCACGCTCGTGCAGCAGCCGCCCGGCCTCGGTCATCCGCAGGTGGCGCGTGCTGCGCTCGAGCAAACGCACGCCGAGCCGCGACTCCAGTTGCGCCACATAACGGCTCACGTTGGAACCCGGCAGCGCGAGCACGCGCGCGGCGCCGGCAAAGCTGCCTTCATCGACGACCGTCACGAACACACGCACCGCATTCAGATCCAGCTTGCTACGCATCATTATCCCGTTCGAGGTATCAAAGCCTGCCGATTTCCATGGCTTATCCCGCCAGAGACCATAATTTACGATGCTCATCCCGTCAATGCGACGCCCGGGCACGCACCCGCGGCCAGCGTTCGCACGACACAGGCAAGGAGCGTCATGAACATTGCAATCCTGGGCGCCGGCGTGGCCGGCATGAGCACCGCACTCGCGCTCGCCGGGCGCGGCCACGAGATCCGGCTGTACGAACGCAGGCCGGCGGAATCGACGATGGGCGCAGGCGTGGTGCTGTGGCCGAATGCCGGCTTCGTCCTCACCCAGCTCGGCGTGCTGCCGGACATCGTCGAGGCCGGCGGCCGCCTGCATGCGATGCGGCGCATCGACCGGCACGGCACCCTGCTCAAGGCCACCGAGATCGGCGCGCTCGACCACCGGATGGGCTTCCCGACGGTGTCGATCCTGCGGCGCGACCTGCAGGCCGTGCTGACCCGGCACCTCGCCGCGCGCGGCATCGAGGTCCACTTCGGCCACGGCGCAACGGCCATCGATACCGGCGCGGACGGTCGCGCCGTCGTTCGCTTCGACAACGGCACGACGATCGCCCCCGATCTCGTGATCGGCGCGGACGGCCGCATGAACTCCGTCGCGCGACGTCATGTGGTCGGCGACAATACACCCGTCTATCAGGGCTTCGTCAACTGGATCGGCATCGCGCAAAGCAATGCGCCGCTGGTCGACGAAGTGTCGATATTCGATTACTGGGGCACGCGCGAACGCTTCGGCATCGTCGCACTGGACCGGCATCGCGTGTACTGGGCGGCGGCATGGCCGGAAGCCGACGGGTGCGATGCGGCGGAAGACGATCCGCACGGGATGCTGGAACGGCGCTTCGCGCCGTGGCCGGCGCCCATCACGGACGTGATACGTGCGACGCCAGCGGACACGCTCACGAAGATCCGCGTGCACGATCTGGACCCGGTCGACGTATGGCACCGCGGCAACGTACTGCTGATCGGCGACGCCGCGCACGCGCCGCTCCCGACCTCCGGACAAGGCGCCTGTCAGGCGCTCGAAGATGCGTGGCATCTTGCCCGGTGCCTCGACGAATACGATTCAGCCAACGGCGGCGCTCTCGATGCAGCGCTTGCGGCGTTCACGCTGCGGCGCAGCGGGAAAACCGCCTCGATCACCGAGCGTGCGCGTGAATTCGCGCACCTGTTATTCAGCGACGACGTGAGCGACAGCGCCCGACAACGGATCGATCCGGTCGCCGAAATCGAAGCGCTGACGAACGCGTGGGGCGCGCACCTGCCGATGGAACAGGCGCGCGGACGATAAGCCGTGCGGACGGCGGCATCGGCTCACAGAAACCACCGATACTCCCGCGCGCCGATCTCGTTGCGAAAATCCAGCTCCTCCTGCCGCTTGTTCTCGCAATACACCATCACGAATTCGCTGCCGAGCCCGTCGCGCACGGCCGGATGATCCTGCATCGCGGCGACCGCCGACAGCATCTCCTTCGGAAAATCGATGCCGCTGCCGCGATCGTCGTTGAGCGGCGCGATCGGTTCGCTCTTGGCATCGAGCCCGTGCTCCATCCCCGACAGAATTGCCGCGAGCACCAGGTACGGGTTCGCATCGGCGCTCGCGAGCCGGTGCTCGATCCGCAGGTTGCGCGCATCCGACTCGGGAATGCGGATGCACGCGTCGCGATCCTCGAAACCCCAGCTCGCGCGGCTCGCCGCGTTCACCATCGACCCGTAGCGGCGGAACGCATTGTGATTCGGCGCGAACACGGGCATGCAATGCGGCAGCAGCGCGAGGCAGCCGGCCACCGCATGCCGCAGCGGCCGCTGATCGTCCGCCGCAAGCAGGTTGTTCCCGGCATCGTCGTACAGGCTCACGTGCACGTGCATCCCGCTGCCCGGCGCATGCAGGTACGGCTTGCCCATGAAGCTCGCGCGATAGCCGTGCTGCAGCGCGACGCCGCGCGTGCTGCGGCAGAACATCGCCGACCAGTCGGCCGCGCGCAGCCCGTCGTCGCAATGGCCGAAATTGATCTCGAACTGGCCGGGCCCGAGCTCGGCCGTGATCACGGTCGCGTCGATCCCCTGCGCGCATGCGACGTCGACCATCTCGTGCAGCACGTCGGAGAAACGCGACAGCCGCTCGATATGCATGTTCGGCTGATCGTCGCGATCGTCGGACAGGCGGTCGCGCGGATACTTCGGCATCCCCTCCTCGAGCTGCGCGGCGAACAGGTAGAACTCGAGCTCGAACGCGACGACCGGCCGGATGCCGCGCCGCGCGAGCCGCTTCAGCACCCGCGCGAGCACCTCGCGCGGCTCGAACTCGACCGGTGAATCGGTGCCATCGGTCGTGATCAGCATCTGGCCGAGCGGCTGCTTCTCCCAGGTCACCGGCTTCAGCGTGCCGGGAATCAGCCGGCGCACGGCGTCCGGGTCGCCGTCGTTGAAACAGTAGTCGCCGATCTTGTAGAGGCCGCCCTGCGTGCCGAGCAGGATGCAGTTCTGCGGCAGCTTCAGCAGCGAACCCGCCGCGACCTTTTCGAGCGCATCGATCGGATAGCGCTTGCCGTAGAAGTGCCCGGGCAGGTCGAGGCAGATCAGGTCGACATAACGGATCTCGGGGTGCGCCTGCCGGAATGCGCGGACTTCACTGACCAGCGCGGGAACGACGTCAGCCATGTCTCATCCTTTCCATGTCTTGTATGGCGGTGCCGCGGCGCGGCGAACCGGATTCATGCGACGCACGGGGCAACGCATGCC
>NZ_BCPP01000620.1:0-4378 GCF_016586125.1 Burkholderia sp. E168m23 | reverse complement strand
GGCGCAGTTGGTCGCGAACGCGCACGGGTTCCGGCTGACGCTGTCGGACTATCCGCATCTCGGCTGATGCCGGCGCCGGCGCGATCGATCGAAAGGCGGGGCTCCCCGCCTTTTTCTTTATGTAAGTGCGCAACTAACGGTCCATATTTTTCGTCGACGTCGACACGATTTTCGCCCGGTTGTGCACCATTTTTGTCAACAAAATGACCGGGAGGGTATACGTCCAGAAGTGTCTCCGTCTTGCCCGTCTGGCTTGCCGTGCATGGATTTCGTGCGCATTGCACCGAATGAGAACACGCTGGCGCACGCCGATTGTGCGAAATGCCGCAAAAGAATTGTTGACAATCTTTATGTCCGCCCTAGGATGAGGACCATCACACGATGCAGATCATGAACGAGCCCGATTCCACTCCGTCCGGTGCAGCCGGCCCCGAAGCGATCGCCGAGCGGATTCGCACCGCGATCCTCGAGCATCGGCTCGCGCCGGGCGCGAAGCTGACGGAGGCGCAGCTCTGCGACGTGTTCGGCGTGAAGCGCGGGACGATCCGCCAGGCGCTCGCGCAGCTCGCGACCGACAAGCTGGTCGACCTCGAGCCGAACCGCGGCGCGTTCGTCGCGAGCCCGACGCTGCAGGACGTGCACGAGGTGTTCGAGATGCGCCGGATCATCGAGCTCGCCGTGGTCGAACGGCTCGCGACCGGCCCCGGCGCCAAGCGGCTGAAGGGCGTCGCCGCGCTGATCGACAAGGAGCGCAAGGCGTTCGAGCGGCACGACTTCGCGGCGTGGATCCGGCTGTCGGGCGAATTCCACACGGCGCTCGCGACGCTGATGGGCAATGCGACGCTCAGCGAGTGCCTCGAAGGGCTCGTCGCACGCTCGACGCTGATGTCGGCGCTGTACGAATCGCACGGGCGCAGCCCGTGCTCGTGCGACGACCACGACGAGATCCTCGCCGCGCTGGAGGCGGGCGATCCGAAGCAGGCGGTCACGCTGATGGCGCGCCACCTGCAGCATGTCGAACTGAAGATGCTGGACCGGCCCGCGCAAGGGCAGGTCGATTTGCGCGAAGTGTTCGGCGGCGCCTGAGCGGCGACGCGAACCCGGCCGCGCGCCACACGACGAGCGCAATGCAGGCCTGCGGTGTTTGCCGCGGGCCGCTGGTCCGACTCCGGGCGATGATCCGGAGCGATATCGATGACGGTGGAGCGGCCTGGCGGCCGCGTCAAGGAGAAGTCATGGCTCAGTTCAGTGTGGCGCACGACAGCGCCTATCCGGCGGAAGAAGGCGGCGAGGGCGGCGGTCCGGCACTGCCGGATGGTTACAGCGAACGTCTGTACAACGAAGATTTGGCACCCCTTAAAAATCAGACATGGGGTTCGTACAACATCTTCGCGTTCTGGATGTCGGACGTGCACAGCGTCGGCGGCTACGTGTTCGCGGGCAGTCTGTTTGCGCTCGGGCTGACGAGCTGGCAAGTGCTGATCGCGCTGATCGTCGGCATCGGCCTCGTGAACGCGCTGTGCAACCTGATCGCGCGGCCGAGCCAGCAGATCGGCGTGCCGTACCCGGTCGCGTGCCGCGCGACCTTCGGCGTGCTCGGCGCGAACGTGCCGGCCGTGATCCGCGGGCTGATCGCGATCGCGTGGTACGGCATCCAGACTTATCTCGCGTCGAGCGCGCTCGTGATCGTCGTGCTGAAATTCTTCCCGCAATGGCTGCCGTATGCGGACGTCCATCGCTACGGCTTCCTCGGGCTGTCGGCGGTCGGCTGGGCCGGCTTCATGCTGCTGTGGGTGCTCCAGGCGTTCGTGTTCTGGAACGGCATGGAGACGATCAAGAAGTTCATCGACTTCGCGGGCCCGGCCGTCTATGTCGTGATGTTCATCCTGGCCGGTTACATGGTGTGGCGCGCGGGCTGGCGCAACATCGGCATCAACCTCGGCGGCGTCAAGTATTACGGCGCGGAAGTGATTCCGGTGATGATCACCGCAGTGTCGCTCGTCGTGTCGTACTTCTCCGGGCCGATGCTGAACTTCGGCGATTTCTCGCGCTACTGCCGCTCGTTCGGCGACGTGAAGCGCGGCAATTTCTGGGGGCTGCCGGTCAACTTTCTCGCGTTCTCGCTCGTCACGGTGATCACCACCGCCGCGACGCTGCCGGTGTTCGGCGAACTGATCACCGACCCGGTCGCGACGGTCGGCCGCATCGACCATCCGACCGCGGTGATCCTCGGCGCGCTGACGTTCACGATCGCGACGATCGGCATCAACATCGTCGCGAACTTCGTGTCGCCCGCGTTCGATTTCTCGAACGTCGCGCCGCGCCTGATCAGCTGGCGCGCAGGCGGGATGCTCGCGGCCGTCGCGTCGATCTTCATCACGCCGTGGAACCTGTTCAACAACCCGGCCGTGATCCACTACACGCTCGACGTGCTCGGCGCGTTCATCGGCCCGCTGTACGGCGTGCTGATCGCCGATTTCTACCTCGTCAAGCGTGGCCGCCTCGTGCGCGACGACCTGTACACGATGTCGGAAATCGGCGCCTATTGGTACACGGGCGGCGTGAACCGCCGCGCGCTCGCCGCGCTGCTGCCGGCCGCGGTGATCGCGGTGGTCTGCGTGATGGTGCCGGGCTGGCAGGCCCTCGCGAATTTCTCGTGGTTCATCGGCGCGGGGCTCGGCTTCGTGTTCTACCGGCTGCTCGCGAGCGCGAAGGCGTAAGGAGCATGCGATGAAGATCCGACTGATCAATCCGAATACGACGCAGCGGATGACCGACGCGATGGGCCGCTGCGCGCGCGAGGTCGCGGCCGCCGGCACCGAGATCGTAGCCGTGAGCCCGCCGATGGGGCCGCCGTCGATCGAAGGGTATTACGACGAGGCGCTCGCGACGCCGGGGCTGCTCGCCGAGATCGCGCAGGGCGAGCGCGACGGCTGCGACGCGTACGTGATCGCGTGCTTCGGCGATCCGGGCCTGTATGCGGCGCGCGAGCTCGCGCGCGGCCCGGTGATCGGCATCGCCGAGGCCGCGATGCATGCGGCGAGCGTGCTCGCGCCGGGCTTCTCGGTCGTCACGACGCTCGCGCGTACCTGCGGGATGGCGTGGCACCTCGCGGAGCGCTACGGGATGAAGCGGTTCTGCCGCAACGTGCGCGCGACCGACGTCGCGGTGCTCGAACTTGACCGGCCCGGCTCGGCCGCGCGCCGGATCATCGTCGACGAATGCCGGCGCGCGCTCGACGAGGATGGCGCCGATGCGATCGTGCTCGGCTGCGCGGGGATGGCCGAATTCGCGCACGAGATCGAGCAGCAGATCGGCGCGCCGGTGGTCGAGGGCGTCACGGCGGCCGTCAAATGGGCCGAAGCGCTGGTCGCGCTGCGCCTCGCGACCGCGAAGCGCGGCGACTACGCGCGGCCGCTGCCGAAGCGCTACGACGGCGCGTTCGCCCGCTTCAGCCCGCCGGACGGGGCGGCGGCGGAACCTCCGCCGAATTTGCCGCAACCGCACATACACACCGTCTGACACGCACTATCTGCGCCGCTGTATGGGCGCGTATGAACGTTTTCGCTACACTGGGCCGTCATCGCATCGGCTGGTGCGGCCGCCTCCGGCACCGCGCAGTCGATGCGAACCCATTATTCGCGCCCGCTCGTTCAGCGCGCTCATTCAGCCCGCTTATTTAGCCTGCTTTCGCCGCACTTCGAACCATGCCACTCGATCCCAACTATCCCCGCGACCTGATCGGCTACGGCCGCCATCCCGTGCAGGCGAACTGGCCGGGGCGCGCCCGCGTCGCCGTGCAATTCGTGCTGAATTACGAGGAGGGCGGCGAGAACTGCGTGCTGCACGGCGATCCGGGCTCCGAGCAGTTCCTGTCCGAAATCGTCGGCGCGGCCGCGTATCCGGACCGCCACATGAGCATGGAATCGATCTACGAATACGGGTCGCGGGCCGGCGTGTGGCGCATCCTGCGCGAATTCGAGAAGCGCGGGATGCCGCTGACGGTGTTCGGCGTCGGCATGGC
This sequence comes from Burkholderia sp. E168m23, assembly GCF_016586125.1. Classification (NCBI taxonomy): domain Bacteria; kingdom Pseudomonadati; phylum Pseudomonadota; class Betaproteobacteria; order Burkholderiales; family Burkholderiaceae; genus Burkholderia; species Burkholderia sp. E168m23. The sequence goes on along the minus strand of NZ_BCPP01000620.1, from coordinate 354 downwards.
GATCGAGCGTCATCCGGAGCTCGCGCGTGCGTTCGTCGAACTCGGCCACGAGATCGCGTGCCACGGCTGGCGCTGGATTCACTACCAGAGCATGACGCCGGAACTCGAAGCCGAGCACATGCGCCTCGGGATGGAAGCGATCGAGCGCGTGACGGGCGAGCGCCCGCTCGGCTGGTATACCGGCCGCGACAGCCCCAACACGCACCGCCTGGTCGCCGAATACGGCGGCTTCCTGTACGACTCCGACAACTACGGCGACGACCTGCCGTTCTGGATGGACGTCGAAGTATCGGGCGGCCGCACGTCGCCGCAACTGATCGTGCCGTATACGCTCGACACGAACGACATGCGTTT
>NZ_BCPP01000619.1:0-4381 GCF_016586125.1 Burkholderia sp. E168m23 | reverse complement strand
ACCGGCAAGGTCGCGATGCGCGCGAGTGCGCAGCGCGGCGACTATTACCGCGTCGCGTTCGACACGAACGACGGCACGCCGCGCCTCACCGCGCTCGAGCTGCGCGTCGCCGGCCGCACGTTCGGCGCGATCTGGTTCCGCGCGCCGGGCGCCGAGCACGGTGCGTACTACGCGCTCGACGGCTCGCCGCTCGAAGCCGCCGCATTCACGATGCCGGTCAAGTGGACGCGTATCAGTTCGTTCTTCGGCGAGCGCATCCATCCGCTGTCGCAGGCGATGGCGTTTCATACGGGCGTCGATCTCGCCGCACCGAGCGGCACGCCGGTCGATGCGGCCGCCGACGGCGTCGTGTCGTTCGTCGGCACCGATCCGGGCGGCTATGGGCGCTATGTGATCGTCGATCATGCGGATGGCTATTCGACCTACTACGCGCACCTGTCCGCGTTCGCTCGCGGGCTCAAGACCGGCGAAACGGTGAAGCAGGGGCAACGTATCGGCTCGGTCGGGATGACGGGCGCGGCGACCGGCCCGCACCTGCATTTCGAGGTGCGGGTCGCGAACGATCCGGTCGACCCGCTCGTCACGCTGGCCAGCGCGCAGAGGGCGCTGTCGGACATGCAGCTCACCGCGTTCCGCCAGGAAGCCGCGCAATGGCGCTTGCACCTCGCATCGATCAGCACCACGCCGTTCGCGTTCGCGCAGAACGACGGCCCGCTGTGGGGCGATTTCGCGACCGGCCCGTCGACGCTGCGCGCGGTGTTCGATACGCACTACAGCGCGTCCTGACGCTGACGTCCTGAAGCGTCCGGGCACCTCAGCCTCATCGGCACCACCGCACGCGTCGCCGCTCGAATGACGGCGACGCAGCCCGCTGCGGATGGTCGCACATCATCCATCTTCATCACTGAAGCACACGCACGCCTCGCACGCGTGCTCGCCGGCCCACCGTTACCGCGCGGGTTCCGTGCGTTCGGCCGTCGCCTGCGCCGCACGTTGCGTGCGCGGCCCCCGCGACAGCAACCACCGCGCTCCTCCATCGAGCGACGTGCACAGCACCAGATAGATCAGCGCGACGAACAGGAAGATCGGCGCCGGATACACCATCAGCCGGTTGTTCACCTGCGTTGCGATGAACGACAGCTCCGGCACGCCGACGATATACGCGAGCGACGTGTCCTTCACGAGCGCGACCCACTGGTTGACGAACGACGGCGTCATGATCCGGATCGCCTGCGGCAGCAGCACGTAGCGCACCGTCTGCCAGCGCGTGAGCCCGAGCGACAGCCCGGCCTGCCATTGACCGTCGCCCGCCGCGACGATCCCCGCATGCACCGCATGCGCGAGATACGCGCCGCCGATCAGCGCCAGCGCGCACACGACCGTCGCGAGCCCCGGCACATCCATGTGCAACAGCACGGGCATCAGGAAATACGTCCAGAAGATCAGCATCAGCACCGGAATCGCGCGGAAGAAGCCGATGAACGCGAGCAGCAGCACACGCGCCGGGCCGCGCGCCAGCGCCATCGCGATGCCGAGCGCCACGCCGAGCACGGCCGACGCGATCGCGGATGCAAGCGCCAGCACCAGCGACAGCGCGGCGCCGCCGAGCGGGCCGTCCGGAAACGCGCCGACGAGCAGGTACGGCAGGTTCGAAAGCAGCAGCGAAAGGTCCATCGTCAGCGCCCTGCTCCGAGCCGGTCGCGCCATTGCGTGGCTGCATACGCACCGGCCTCGATCGCGGCCACCGCCGCGATATATAGCAGGGTCGCGACGCCGAACGCGGCGAACGTCTGGAACGTCTCCGTCTCGACCTGCCGCGACGCATACGACAGCTCGGCGACGCCGATCGCCATCGCGAGCGACGAGTTCTTCACGAGATTCATGTATTGGCCGAACAGCGGCGGCAGCGCGATGCGCACGGCCTGCGGCAGCACCACGTAGCGCAGCGACTGCATCGGCGTGAGGCCGAGCGCGGCCGCCGCATCGTGTTGCGCGCGCCGCACGCCGCGCAGGCCGGCTTCGCATTCCTCGGCGACGAAGGCAGCCGTATAGGCGCTCAAGCCGACCCAACCCGCCACGAATTCGAACGACGGCCACGCGAGCGTGAACGGGCCCACGCTCACCGCATGGCGCGCATTGAGCCACGCGATCCACGTTTCGGGCAGCAACGACGCGACACCGAAATACCAGAACAGCAACTGCACGAGCAGCGGCGTGTTGCGAAACGCGACGACGTACGCGGCGGCGGCCGCGCGCGGCGTCTTGCCGCGCGCATGCCGCATCACGGCGAGCAGCAGCCCGCCGACGGTCGCGGCGACGGCCGACGCGGCCGCGAGGCCGAGTGTCAGCAGGAAGCCCTGCCAGAGCCAGGACAGATATTTGGGAGCCAACCCGAGCATGCTGGGGAGCGCGCACGACGCGCGCGGTCGGATGAAAACGAAAAGCGCCGCGCGGCCGAGGTTCCGGCCAAACGCGGCGCGCGTGCGGCAGCGATCAGGTCTTGTCGCCGATCCGGAAAATGCGCGTGAGCGGCGTTTTCGTCGTCGGCCCGAACCATGCGTCGTAGATCTGCGTCGCGCGGCCGTTCGCCTCGAGCCCCTTCAGCGTGTCGTTGACGAAGCCGAGCAGGCGCGTCTCGCCCTTCGGCACGCCGACGCCCATGTAGTCGTTCGAGATCGTGAACGCCGGGATCTCGTAGTTCTGCTTGTCGGGCACGTTCGCGAGCAGGCCGATCAGCTTCGGGCCGTCCTGCGTGATGGCCTGCACGTTGCCGGCGCGCAGCGCGGCGAACGCGAACGGCGTGTCGTCGTACGCGACGATCGTGGCCTTCGGGAATTTCTCGCGCAGCGTGATCTCGTTGGTCGTGCCCTTGTCCGCGCCGACGCGCAGGCCGTTCAGCTGGTCGGCCGATTTCAGCACGCCCTTCTTCGCGAGAAACTGCTGGCCCGACGAGAAATACGGGATGCTGAAGTCGACCTGTTTCGCGCGCTCATCGGTGATCGTGAAGTTCGCGAGCACGAGGTCGACCTTGCCGGAGGTGAGGAACGGGATGCGGTTCGCGGGGTTGGTCGGTTGGAGCTGCAGCTTCACGCCGAGCTTGTCCGCGAGCGCCTTCGCGTAATCGACGTCGAGACCGACGATGTGGTTGCTTTTCGCGTCGACATAACCGAACGGCGGATTGCTGTCGAACGTCGCGACGCGCAGCACCCCGGCCTTCTTGATGTCGTCGAGACGGTCCGCATGGGCGACGGTGCCTGCGGTAACGAGCGCGACCCCGACGAGCCACGTAGCGAGCGTGTTGATTTTCATGAGCACGACCTGATTTGTTATGGAGGCCGCCGCGGATCGCGCGGCGGCACGGTTCGAAGAACATCGTGACGAAGTGTGTCGTCGCGAAGCCGCTAACGTATCAGTGCGTGCGGCGAATCCGAACCAACAATTGGTGCTTTGCTCAGCGGGTTTCGTGATGAGGCAGGCGGGCTGCGGGCACGCATTGCCGCCGCGCAAAAAAAGACGCCCGCTGCAAGCAGCGGGCGCGAATCCCAGTCAAGGAGGTGTCACACGAACTACGCAGTCAGATTAAGGAAATCGCGCGCCACGGACAACGAATCGATTTCCATATCGATATGACGCGGCGCGCTCATGCCGGCACTTCGCGGGTCGAACAGTGGATGCCGCCGCGCACGTCATCGCACGCCGCAAAAAAAACGTCCCGCCAACCGGCGGGACGTTCGTCATGATGCGAGTACGCGCCACGCGCGACCGATCACGGCTCGTGGCGCAGGTACCCTTCCTTGCTCGGATCGCGCATCCGCCACGACACGATCAGCGAGATCGCGCACAGCACGGTCACGTACCAGTAGAACGTTTCCTCGCTGCCGATCGACTTGAACCACAGCGCGACGTACTCGGCCGAACCGCCGAAGATCGCGTTCGCGACCGCATACGACAGGCCCACGCCCATCGCGCGCACTTCCGGCGGAAACATCTCGGCCTTGATCAGGCCGCTGATCGACGTGTAGAAGCTGACGATCGCCAGCGCAACCGTGATCAGCACGAACGCGGCCACCGGGCTCGTCACGCCCTTCAGCGCATGCATCAGCGGCACCGTGCCGATCACCGCGAACGAACCGAACAGGATCATCGACGTGCGGCGGCCGATCTTGTCCGACAGCGCGCCGAACACCGGCTGCATCAGCATGTAGACGAGCAGCGCGACGGTCATCACGTTGCTGGCCGTCTTCGCGTGCATGCCGGCCGTGTTCACGAGGTACTTCTGCATGTACGTCGTGAACGTGTAGAAGATCAGCGAGCCGCCGGCCGTGAAGCCGACCACCGTGAAGAACGCGCCCTTGTGCTGCCACACGCCGCGGATCGTGCC
>NZ_BCPP01000618.1:0-4384 GCF_016586125.1 Burkholderia sp. E168m23 | reverse complement strand
GGTCGTCGATGCGTTGCGGGCCCTGCCCGAGCGGCGTCGTTTCATGAAAGGCCTGTTCGCGTGGGTCGGCTACCGTACCGAGATCATCGAATACACGCGCGCGGCGCGCAGCGGCGGGCGCTCGAAATTCTCCGGATGGCGGCGCTGGAACTTCGCGCTCGAGGGCATCACGAGCTTCAGCACGGTGCCGTTGCGCGTGTGGACCTACATCGGCCTCGCGTTCGCCGTGCTGTCGTTCGTCTACGGCGCGTACATCGTGATGCGCACGCTGCTGTTCGGCAACCCGGTGCACGGCTACGCGTCGCTGATCTCCGTGATGCTGTTCGTCGGCGGCATCCAGTTGATCGGCATCGGCGTGATCGGCGAATACCTCGGCCGCATCTATCACGAATCGAAGCAGCGCCCGGTCTACCTCGTGCGGCGCCGCTACCGGGCCGATGCGCAGGCCGGCCAGCAGCCCGCGCGGCACGCCGCGTCTCCGGACGGCTCGAAACTGCTGCAGTTTCCGGTCCGGCGCATCGCGACGGCCCGGCGCCGGCAGACGGTCGTGGCAGGCGCGCAGGCGTCGCGCAATCTGTCGGTCAAGTAGCGCCGCATGGATATTTCCGGCTCGTCGATCCGGCGCGACGAACGCCCCGTCCGCCCCTGGCTCACGCCCGGACGCATCGCGCTTTACAGCGCGGTCATGCTGGTGATCGGTGTGCTGCTGGCCGCGATCCTGCTCTGGATCGGCTTTCACTCGACCGACCCCGGCACGTTTCGCCCCGGCTCGGGGTACATGGTGTTCTGGTCCGCGTCCCATCTGATGCTCCACGGCTCGCCGTGGCTGGCCTACGACATCCCCGCGTTCTCGCGCGAACTCGCCACGCTGTTCCCGTTGGCCGGCCGCCATGCGTTCCTGCCGTGGCTGTACCCGCCGTCGTATCTGCTCGCGGCGACACCGCTCGCGCTGCTGCCCTACGCGGTCAGCTATCCGGTGTTCGTCGTACTCGGCATCGTGCTGCTCGGCCTCGCGGTGTGGCGGGTGTCGGGATTCGGCGCGGTGCCCGGCGCGACGCGCATCGGCTGGCTCGCGCTGCTCGCCTGCCCGGGCGTGTTCGTCACCGCGATGTACGGACAGAACGCGATGCTGACCGCGGCGTGCGCGGCGCTCGCGGTGTACTTCGTCGACCGGCGGCCGCTGCTGGCCGGCCTCTGTATCGGACTCCTGTCGGTCAAGCCGCAACTGGCCCTGCTGTTCCCGTTCGTGCTGATTGCCGCGCGTGCGTGGCGCGCGTTCGCGTGGGCCGCCGCATGGGCGACCGCGATCACCGCACTGGGGATCGCGGCGGGCGGCATGGAACCGCTGCGCCTGTTCCTGCAAAACGCCGGCGCGCTGCGTTCGCTGATCATCGAGCACGGCGTGCCGTTCTGGTTTGCGTCGCCGACGCCGTTCGCGGCGTTTCGGCTTGCCGGCCTGTCGCCCGCCCTCGCGTACGCCGGTCAGGCCGTCATCGCGGCGATCGCGCTCGCGGCGGCGTGCTTCGTCTGGCGCCGCAGCCGGGACGCACGATTGCGCGGTGCGGTACTGGTCGTCGCGACGCTGGCCGCCAATCCGTATGTCTGGCACTACGAACTGTCGTGGCTGTGCATCCCGATCGCATGCATGATCGCCATCGGCACGCAGTACGGCTGGCGGCGCGGCGAGCAGTGTGTCGTCGCCGTCATGTGGGCGCTGCCGATGTACGAGTTTCTGAATCCTTGGCTGACGCTGCCGCAGATCGGGCCTGCCGTCACGGCGACCGCGCTGCTCGTGCTCCTGCAGCGCGCCCGCGCCCTCCCGCGATCCCCCGCGCGACGATAAGCATAGTTCAAATCGTTGCTTGTCCGGCCCCGGGGCGTCATCGAGAATGACCCGACGGGCTGCGGCCCGGCCTCGTTCTCCAACGTTCCGGATCCATCGATTCATGCTCCCACTGCGCCTGCTGCGATCGCTGCTGATCGCGTCCCTTTTTGCGTTGCCGGCCGCCGCCGCGCACGCCGACAAGCCCGCCACCATCCGCATCGGCGTCGCCCAGCAAGGCGCCGGCGATCCCCCGACGTTCGGCGGATCGAGCGCCGCCACCGTGCAGTTGCAGCAGCTCGTCGAAAAGGAATTCGCCGCCGACGGCATCAAGGTGGAATGGCTGTTCTTCAAGGGTGCGGGCCCGGCCGTCAACGAGGCGATCGCCAACAAGGCGCTCGACTTCGCGTACCAGGGCGACCTGCCCGCCGTGCTCGCGCGCTCGAACGGGATCAAGACCCGCCTGCTGCTCGCCGCGAGCGTGCGCTCGGGCATCAAGATCGCGGTGCCGCCCGACTCGACGATCCGCTCGATCAAGGACCTGAAGGACCGCCGCGTGTCGATCTTCCGCGGCACCAACCTGCAGCTCGTCGCCGACAACGCGCTCGCGAAGAACGGCCTCGGCGAACGCGACCTGCGCGTGATCAACCTCGACGCCGCCAGTTCGCTCGCCGCACTCGCATCGAAAGGCATCGACGCGTCGGTGGGCGATTACGCGCTGTACAAGCTGCGCGACGCGGGCCTCGCGAAGATCATCTACGAATCGCAGAACGACGGCCCGCAACTGACGCGCCAGACCCACCTGCTCGTGCTCGACGATTTCGACCGCGCGCACCCGGACATCGTGCAGCGCGTCGTCACCGCGTTCGTGAAGGGCGCGCAATGGTCGTCCGACGAGGCGAACCGCGATGCGCTGTTCAAGCTGTGGGCGAAGAGCGGCGTGCCGTATTCGTCGTGGCAGGCCGACTATGCGAACCAGCGCCTGAAGGAGCGCCTGTCCCCGCTGATCGATCCGTTCGTCGTCGCGCGCTACAAGGCGGTCGCCCAGGATGCGCTGAACCTCAAGCTGATCCGCCAGCCGGTCGACGTCGACGGCTGGTTCGAGCCGAAGTATCTCGACAACGCATTGCGCACGTTGAAACTCGAAAACTACTGGCCGCGTCATGACGCCGCCGGCAAGCCCCTCACCTGACACCCGACCGGACCCGCCCCGATGAGCGATACCGCGTTTTCCGTCCCGTCGTCCGAATCGCACCCGCTCGCCGTGCCGCCGCGCCGCTCGGCCGCGCTGAAACGGCTCGCATGGCAGCTCGCGCCGTGGGTGCTGCCCGCGCTGCTGTTCGCACTGTGGAGCGTCGGCAGCGCGCGCGGCTGGATCGCGCCGCAGATCCTGCCGCCGCCGGAACGCGTGGTCGACACGCTGGCCGAGCTCGCGTCGAGCGGCGATCTGGCGCGTCACACGCTGATCAGCCTGCAGCGGGTGCTCGTCGGCTTCGCGGCTGGCACGCTGCTCGGTGTGTCGATCGGCGTCGCGCTCGGGCTGTCGCGCACGCTGGAAGCCTATGTGCTGCCGAGCTTCAATGCGCTCGTGCAGATTCCGGTGCTCGGCTGGCTGCCGTTCCTGCTGCTGCTCGTCGGTGTCGGCGAGCCGCTCAAGTACCTGCTGATCGCGCATGCGGCGCTCGTCCCGGTCACGCTGAGCACGTTGCAGGGATTCCGCCAGACGCCGCCCGCCCTCGACGAAGTCGCGCGCGGGTTCGGCTACACGCGCCGGCAACGCATCGTCCACGTCGTGCTGCCGGCCGCGATCCCGACGCTCGCGACCGGCGTGCGGCTCGCATTCACGAAGTCGTGGCTCGCGCTCGTCGTGGTCGAACTCGTCGCGTCGTCCGAAGGGCTCGGCTACCTGATCGTGTACGGGCGGCAACTGTTCCAGCTCGATCTCGTGATGGCGGCCGTGGTCGTGGTCGGCGCGGTCGGCCTGCTGATCAACCGGGCGCTCGACGCACTCGAAGCGCGCCTGCGCCGCGGCGTGCCGTCCGCGTTTCGCGGCTGAACCGGGCCGCCCGCCCCATCGAAGGAGAGTCGCCCGTGTCGCACGCCGCCACACCGTCAGCCACACCGCCCGCCACCGCCGACCGCCGCCTGCATGCACCGGACTGGCGCGGCTTCGTGCTGCCGCTCGCCGCACTTGCGTGCTGGTGGGCCCTCGCTTCCGCGCACCTCGTGAAAAGCGGGCTGTTCGTCAGCCCCGCCGACGTGCTGCACACCGCGTGGGCGCAGGCCACGAGCGGCGCGCTCGGCCGTGCCTTGTCGGCATCGCTCGCGCGCGAAGCGTGCGGGTTCGCGATCGGCGCGACGGGCGGGCTGTTGCTCGGCGCCGTGCTCGGGCTGTCGCGCGTCGCCGCGCGGATGGTCGGCCCGAGCTTCGACACGTTCAAGCAGATCTCGCTGTTCGCGTGGATTCCGCTGATTTCCGTGTGGTTCGGGCTCGGCGACGTCGCGAAGGTCGTGTTCCTGTCGCTCGCCGCGCTGCTGCCGGTCGCCGCCCATACCTGCGAC
>NZ_BCPP01000617.1:0-4384 GCF_016586125.1 Burkholderia sp. E168m23 | reverse complement strand
GATGGAGCAGCACGCTGTACGAAAACGGAATCGGCGTCGACAGGATGCGCTCGCAACCACCAACGGACTTGCCGAGTTCATCGAGTTGCGTCTCGAACATCCAGCACGTCGCGTCACTGCCGGGCCCGCGCCCCAGCGCACGAACGATGCCGCCGCGCAGCTCGTCGAGGATCGCGACCGGCTTGTAGCATTTTCCCCCGAGCGCGGCCGTGCGCTCCGCCCCGAGAATGCGCACCAGGTCGTCGGTGGGATCGGTGTGACGCAGTTGGTGCTTCAGCGCATACGCGAGCGCGATCAGCAGATCGGCGAGCCGGTTGCGCTCGGCGTCGCTCACGCTGTCGGGCAGGTAGCGATGCAGTTGCGACGTCACGGCACGCGCGGCGATCAGCAGGTTGCCCCACAGATGCCGCGCCTCCTTGAAGCGCTCGAAGCTCGCGTTGTTGCGAAACCCGAGGAAGATCGCGAGCGCGAGCCCGAACAGCGTGAACGGCGCGGTGTTCAGCGGAATCTTCTCGCCGAAGATGCGCCCGTTCGTGAAGACCGCCAGCGTGCTGACGATCGCCATGAACACGAGCTGCGGAATGATGGATTGCAGCACGGAGCCGTTCCATACGAACAGCATCCTGAGCCAGTTCTGTCGTGGTCTGACGATCATGATGTTTTCTCGACTGCCAAGGAAATGCGCAACCCGTTGCGCGCTCACCCGATGTGCAACGGCCCGCGCGTGGCGGGCCGCTTTCTATCGGGGTGCCGTGCCGGGCGCCGCGCTGCGCGTGATGATACGCGAGCGCCGCGCCCCGTCACCTCGCTTGCCGCTCAGTGATAGCCGATATCGCCCTCGCGCACCTTGCCGCGGAACACGCGGTACTGCATCGCGTTGTACACGAGGATGATCGGCAGCACGATCACGGTGCCGACCAGCGCGAACAACTGGCTCGAATGGCTCGACGACGCGTCCCAGATCGTCAGCGACGGCGGCACGATGTTCGGCCAGATGCTGATCACGAGCCCCGTGTAGCCGAGGAACACGAGCGCGAGTGTCAGCAGGAACGGCGTGGCCTCGTGCGCACGCTTCACCGTATGGAAGATGCCCCACACGCACGCGATGACCAGGATCGGCACCGGCAGGAACCAGCCGAGGTTGCCGCTGCCGAACCAGCGGTGCGCGACGGCCGGCAGCCCGATCACGGTCCACAGGCTCACCACGCCCATCACCGCGAGCAGCACGCCCGTGAGCGGCTTCATCAGCAACCGCATCTTGCGCTGCAGTTCGCCGTCGACCTTCAAGATCAGCCAGCCGCAGCCGAGCGTCGCATAGGTGACGAGCACGCCGATCCCGCACATCATGCTGAACGGCGACAGCCAGTCGAACGGCCCGCCCGCGAACTGGTTGTTCTCGATCTTGATGCCCTGCAGCAGCGAACCGAGCACGATCCCCTGGCAGAACGCCGCGAGCGCCGAGCCGCCGATGAACGCGAGGTCCCACATGTGCTGCGTGCGGGTGGCTTTCGCACGCAGCTCGAACGCCGCGCCCCGGAAGATCAGCCCGACCAGCATCAGCACCAGCGGCAGGTAATTGGCCGGCAGCAGCGTCGAATACACGACCGGGAACGCGCCATAGAGGCCCGCGCCGCCGAGCACGAGGAACGTCTCGTTGCCGTCCCACACCGGCGCGACGGTGTCGAGCATCACCTGGCGCTCGGCCTTCGCATCGAAGAACGGAAACAGCAGACCGATGCCGAGATCGAAACCGTCCAGCATCACGTAGATGAATACGCCGAGGCCGATGATCGCGGCCCAGACGACAGGAAGATCGATATGCATGGTTACTCCGCCTCGGTGACGTTCAGCGGCGTGGACAGCGCGCTCTTGCGCAGCCCCGGATGCCGGTGCAGTTCGATGTAGCCGGCCTGGGCCGCCGGCCCGCGCTTCATCAGTTTCATCATGTAGTAGATACCCGTTCCGAATACCAGGAAATACACGACCACGAAGACCAGCAGCGACACGCCGACCTGCTGGGCGGTGAGCGGGGAGACCGAGTCGATGGTGCGCAGCACGCCGTACACGGTCCACGGCTGCCGCCCGACCTCGGTCGTGATCCAGCCGGCCAGCAGCGCGACGATGCCCGACGGCCCCATCGCCACCACGAACCACTGGAACCAGCGCGTTTCATACAGGCGCCCGCCCTTTCTCAGCAGCAGCCCGAGCAGTGCGGTGAGCAGCATCAGCATCCCGAGGCCGGCCATGATCCGGAACGTCCAGAAGATGATCGGCGAATACGGGCGGTCCTGCGGCGGGAATTCCTTCAGCCCGCGGATCTCGCCGTCCCAGCTGTGCGTGAGGATCAGGCTGCCGAGGTGCGGCACCTGGATCGCATAGCGCGTGGTTTCGGCCTGCATGTCGGGCAGCCCGACGAGGTTCAGCGCGGTGCCGCCCTTCTCGGTTTCCCACAGCCCTTCGATCGCTGCGATCTTCGCCGGCTGGTATTCGCGCGTGTTCAGCCCGTGCGCGTCGCCGACGACGATCTGGATCGGCGCGAGCACCAGCAGCATCCACAGCGCCATCGAGAAGCTGCGCTTCACCGGCTCGTCGCGGCGCCCCTTCAGCAGGTGCCACGCGCCGCACGCGGCGACGATGAAGCCCGCGACGATGAACGCCGCGATCGTCATATGCACGAGACGGTACGGAAACGACGGGTTGAAGACGATCTTGAACCAGTCGACTGGCACGACGAGGCCGTTCTCGATCTTGTAGCCCTGCGGCGTCTGCATGAAGCTGTTCGACGCGAGAATCCAGAACGTCGAGATCAGCGTGCCGACCGCGACCATCAGCGTCGCGAAGAAGTGCGCGCGCGGGCTGACGCGCTGCCAGCCGAACAGCATCACGCCGAGAAAGCCGGCTTCGAGGAAGAACGCCGTCAGGACTTCATACGTGAGCAGCGGCCCCGTGATGTTGCCCGCGACGCGCGAGAACCCGGCCCAGTTGGTGCCGAACTCGTACGCCATCACGACGCCGGAAACCACGCCCATCCCGAAGCCGATCGCGAAGATCTTCGACCAGAACTGAAACATGGATTTGTAGGCGGCGTCGCCGGTGACGAGATAGCGCCATTCCAGCACTGCCAGGAAGCTCGCCATGCCGATGCTGATCGCGGGGAACACGATGTGGAACGACACCGTGAATGCGAATTGCAATCGGGCGAGATGGAACGCATCGAAGATTTCCATGACCGTAATTTGCTCGTGGTTGTGAGGACGTACGCCCGAAGCAGGAAATCGCGCGACGGCTTGGCGACAACACGTGCGAACACAAACGATCGCTCGCACGGCATCGAAGCGTGAATGACGATATCGCGTTTGCAACGATACTCGCAATCACTCGAACGTGCGCTGAAACTGTGCTGCTTGCGCCGCCGAAGATGTGTGCACGGAAAACATATTCGGCGCCGGCGGGACGCTCAGCTGTACTGCTTTCCGCGTGGCGGCGCTGTGCCTGCGGCGCACTGTTCACTCCACTTAACATCTTATGCAACGCCTGCCCGCGGCGGTAGTGCGCCCTTCGGCGCCCGCCCGGCGGCCTCGATTCCCGTCGTTCGGCGTGCGCGCCGAGCCCGGCCGGCCCGCCGGCCGCCCCGCCTGGAGAAAACCGCATGGAGTCCTGCACTCGCCGTGACGATCCGACCGGCAGCACCGCGTGTCAGGTGACGCGCCACCGTGCCGGCGACGCGCGCGACACCGTCGATCGCGTCGTCGACGAAACCCCGGTTGCACTCGTGTTCAACGGCATCTCGCACACGGTCATGATGGCGACGCCGATCGACCTCGACGCGTTCGGCCTCGGCTTCGCGCTGAGCGAGGGCATCGTCGAGCGCGCGTCGGACGTCTTCGACATCGAAAGCGAATACCGGCCGGGCAGCGCCGAAGTGCGGCTCACCGTATCACAGCAGGCATTCATGGCGCTGAAGGCGCACCGCCGTGCGCTGGCCGGCCGCACGGGCTGCGGCGTGTGCGGCATCGAAAGCATCGCGCAGCTCGACCTGCACCCGCCGCGTATCGCGGCCGCCGGCGCGGCCGCGGGCATCGGCGCCGACGCGATCGCGCGCGCCGCGCATGCGTTGCCGGCCCGGCAGACGCTGATGCGCGAGACGGGCGGCATCCACGCGGCCGCGTGGTGCGACCGCGACGGCGCCGTGCTCGACGTGTTCGAGGACGTCGGCCGCCACAACGCGCTCGACAAGCTGATCGGGCAGCTCGCACGCCGCCGCGCCGACCTGCGCGCGGGCTTCGTGTTCCTGTCGAGCCGCGCGAGCTACGAACTGGTGCGCAAGGCCGCGCGGGTCGGCATCCCGATGATCGCGACGATCTCGGCGCCGACGTCGCTCGCG
>NZ_BCPP01000616.1:0-4384 GCF_016586125.1 Burkholderia sp. E168m23 | reverse complement strand
ATCGGCGATCTGCGCGTCGTCGTACTGGTCGATGAACGACGGCATGTAGTTGAGCGTGTCCTCGCCGTGCCAGCCGATGCCGTTGAACATCATCTGGATCGCGTTGCGCGGCGTATCGGCGTTGACCGCCGTGCTGAACGAAAGCGTCGGCCGTTCGCCGATCGACTGCATCGGCGCGGCCGGCCCGTGGCACTGCGCGCACGACGCCTGGAACAGCGTCGCGCCGCGTTGCGCGGCCGGCGTCGTCGCGGCGCGTTCGACCGGCTTCGCGGCGGCGGTCGCACGCGCGTTCGCCGGCTTCTGGATCGACAGGATGTAGGCGGCGATCGCCTCGACGTCCTCCACCGGCACCGTCGCGAGGTCGCGCGTGACCGGCAGCATCGGCCCGGCCGCCGCGCCGTGCTCGCTCGCGCGGCCGGTGCGCAGGTAGGTGACGAGCTGTGCCTGCGTCCACGGCCGCGCGGCCTGGCCGAGCGCATTGAGCGGCGGCGCTTCCCAGCCGTCGACGATGCCGCCGTCGAACGCGCGGCCGCGCTGCTCGCCGCCGATCGCGTTCAGCGGCGAATGGCACGACGCGCAGTGGCCGAGCCCGTCGACGAGCATCCTGCCGCGGTTCCATTGCGCGGACTGCGCGGGGTCCGGCCGATACGCGCCTTCGCGCAGGAACAGCACGTTCCAGAACGCGACCAGCGGGCGGAAGTTCAGCGGAAAGATCAGGTCGTTGGCGGGCGCCGTCGCGTGGACCGGTTCACGCGTCATCAGGTACGCGTACGCGGCGGCGATGTCGTCGTCCGACATTCGCGTGAAATGAATGTACGGAAACGCCGGGTAGAGCGGCTGGCCGTTGCGGCCGATGCCGGTGCGCAGCGCGCGGGCGAACGCATCGCGCGACCAGCGGCCGATCCCCGTTTCGGCGTCCGGCGTGATGTTGGTCGCGTAGATCGTGCCGAACGGCGTCGCGAGCGGCAGCCCGCCCGCGAACGGCTTGCCGTCCTTCGCGGTGTGGCACACGATGCAGTCGCCGAGCGCGACGACGCGCGCGCCGGCGCGTACCAGCTGCGGATCGAACGACGCGGGGGCGGGCGGATCGATCGGCGCGATCGACGGCCGCACCATGATGCCGATCGCGACCGCGAGGCCGACGACCGCGATGCCGGCCGCGCCGAACCAGAGTCGTTTGTGCTTCATGCGTGCTCCGGGCGACGCGGTGCGCCGCAAGCGATGCGAGGCGCGGCGACACCGGACGATGCGGGTCGGCCGTGCGGGGTCGTCCGATGCGGCCGCGAGCGTGTTGCCGAGCGGCGGTGATGGGCGGCGGGGATCATGTTGTCACTCCAGCAGTCGATAACGGGCGCACGCGCCGTTCTGCGCGGCAGCTCATGAACGGCAGTCTACGCAGAGGCCGCTTCCATTGCCTGAAGCGGCGCTGAAACGTTCTGAACGGTGTCCGGCCCCGGATCGGTCCCGGTTCGGCGCCCGGGGGACGATGACGGGCGGCCATCGTCCGCAGCCGCCCCGCACGTCGCGTTACGACGGAACCTCGCCCGCGACGACTTCGTCCGCGTAGCACCAGATCCAGCGCTCGCCGGGCTCGATCGAGCGGACGAGCCGGTGGCCGGTGTCGTGGAAATGCCGGCTCGCGTGGCGATTCGGCGACGAGTCGCAGCAGCCGACGTGTCCGCAGACCAGGCACATCCGCAAATGCACCCAGCGGCTGCCCGATTTGATGCATTCCTCACAGTAGTCCTTGTCGGTGTCGAACACACGTACTTCGTCGAGATGCGTACAGGCGTTGGCCATCTTGCGCTCCGATGCCGGCGCGGGAGCGACGCTTGCGGCGGGGCCGGCGCGAGGCCGCAAGCGGGACGGATACGCGACATTGTGCGGCGTCGTGGCGCGGCCGGACCTTAATTGTCATGAAGCGGCCCGCGCGGCGCGTACCGGCGGCGTACAGTCGCAAATGCGTCCGGCCGCGGCACCGCCGCACCGGCCGGACCGCATTCGACATCGACATCATCGGGAGGCGCTCATGGAGCAACCGCAACACGTGCGGATCGTCGGCCTGCCGCGCAGCAGGGACGCGTATGCGATCCGCGATTTCCTGCAGCGGCGCATGATCGCGTACGACTGGTGCGAGCTGACGTCCGACGCCGACTGCGCGCAGGTGCTCGGCATCGCGCCGCTGCGCGACATCCGGCTGCCGGTCGTGATCTTTCCGGACGGCTCGCGCCTGTACCAGCCGACACTGGCCGAGATCGCCGCAAGGCTCGGCTGGGTTGCGCGGCCGCGCTTCGTCGAATACGACGTGTCGATCTACGGCGCGGGGCCGGCCGGGCTGTCCGCGGCGGTCTACGCGGCGTCCGAAGGGCTGCGCGCGGTCGTGATCGAGCGCGGCGCGATAGGCGGGCAGGCCGGCACGAGTTCGCTGATCGAGAACTACATGGGCTTCCCCGACGGCATCCCGGGCGCGGAGCTCGCAGAGCGCGCGCGCGAGCAGGCGGTGAAGTTCGGCGTCGAGCTGCTGACGATGCGCGAGGGCGTGCATGCGACGTTCGTCGACGGCAAGATTCGTGTCGAGCTCGCCGACGGGTCGATCCTGATCGCCCGCGCGAACATCTGCGCGACCGGCATCGAATATCGCAGCCTCGGGCTGCCGGAAGAACCGGCGTTTCTCAACGCGGGGCTGTTCTACGGCGCCGGGTCGAGCGAAGCGCCGATGTGCGCGGGCGAGCAGGTCTTCATCGTCGGCGGCGGCAATTCGGCCGGCCAGGCCGCGATGAATTTCTCGCGGCATGCGCGTCAGGTGACGATGCTCGTGCGCGGCGCGTCGCTCGCCGACACGCTGTCGCGCTACCTGATCGACCGGATCGAACGCACGCCGAACATCGAGGTCCGCTACCGGTCGAGCGTCGCCGCGCTGCACGGCGACGGCTGGCTCGACGCGATCGAGCTTCGCTCGGCGGACGGCACGCGCGAACGGCTGCCGGCCACGCGCCTGTTCGTGTGCATCGGCGGCGCGCCGAATACCGACTGGGCGAAGGACACCGACATCATTCGCAATCCGGACGGTTATCTCGTCACCGGCGGCGACCTGTACGACTGTCCGGCGTTCGAGCGCGTGTGGCCGCTCGAGCGCCGGCCGTACCACCTGGAAACCAGCGTGCCGGGATCGTTCGCGGCGGGCGACGTGCGATCGGGCTCGGTCAAGCGTGTCGCGTCGGCGGTCGGCGAAGGCGCGATGGCCGTGACCTTCGTGCACCGGTTTCTCGGCGAGGATGCGCATCGGCTCGCGCGCGCGTGACGCGCTCGCGGGCCGTTCGATGCGTTCATCGCGCGTCGGCTTGCGTCGCGTCGCGCAACCCGCCCCGGCCGGCGTGCCCCGGGGGCGTCCACCCGCCGCCCAACGCACGCACGAGGCTCACCGTCGCGACGGCCAGCGCCTGCCGGCTGTGAATCAGCTGGCGCCGCGCATTCAGTGCGTCGCGATCGGCGTCGATGACTTCCAGGTAGCTGACGTAACCGTGCGCGTAGCGGCTCAGCGACAGCCGCGCCGCCGCGTCCGTCGCGCGCGCCGCGCTGTCGTAGCGCACGATCCGCTCCTTTTGCGCGGCGATGTCGTTGAGCGCATCCTGCACGTCGCGCAACGCACCGATCGCGGTCGCGCGGTAGTTGGCGTCGGCGACGTTCGTGCCGGCTCGCGCGGTGGCCACCGCGGCATCGCGCTTGCCGCCGTCGAACAGCGTCAGCGCGACGTTCGCGCCGAGACTCCACAGCGAGCTGTTGCGGTCGAGAAACGAGCGCAGGTCGCGGGTGGCGAAACCGCCGTCGGCGGTCAGCGTCAGCGTCGGCAGCCACGCGGTGCGCGCGATGCCCAGCTCGAGCGACGCCGCATCGGCGCGCCGTGCCGCCGCGAATACGTCCGGGCGTTGGGCGAGCAGCGCGGACGGCAGCCCGGCCGGCACCTCCGGCACCTGCACGGGCACGGCGCCCGTGTCGACGTCGAACGCGGTCGGCGACACGCCGGTCAGCACCGCGAGGGCGTCGACGAGGTTCTCGCGCAGCCGGCGGCTCTCCGCGAGATCGGCATGCGCGGTATCGAGATCGGCCGACGCGCGCAGCCCGTCGAGATCGCTGGCCGCGCCGGCCCGCACGCGGGCGGCGATCACGTCGAGCGCGGTGCGTCGCAGCCCGATCGCGCGCGTGAGCGTCACGAGATCGTCGTCGACGTAGCGCAGCGTCAGGTAGTCGACGGCCACTTCGGTCGCCACCCGCAGACGCACCGCATCGCGATCGGCCGCCGCCTGCAGCAGGTTCTGTTCGCCGACGTCGGCATCGCCGCGCAAGCGGCCCCATAGATCGACTTCGTAGCTCGCGGCGACGGGCA
>NZ_BCPP01000615.1:0-4390 GCF_016586125.1 Burkholderia sp. E168m23 | reverse complement strand
TCAGGATCTTCACCTGGCCGAACGCGGACGCGCGCAGGATCGCGCGCAACTGCGTGAGGAACATCTGCGGCTCGGACAGGCTCCAGCGGATCGCGCGCAGCCCGAGCGCCGGGTTCGGCGCCGTTTCGTAGCCTTCGTCGAGCGCCTCGAGCGGTTTGTCGGCGCCGACGTCGATCGTGCGGATCGTCACCGGCATGCCCTTCATCCACTCGACGGCCCGCTTGTACGCGGCGAACTGCTCCTCCTCTTCCGGCATCTCCTTCTCGTGCATGAACAGGAACTCGGAGCGGAACAGGCCGACGCCGACCGCGCCGGCCTCGACGGCCGCCTTCGCGTCGTCGGGCAGCTCGATGTTCGCGTACAGGTCGATCTTCGTGCCGCACAGCGTTTGCGTCGGCGAGAACTTCAGGCGCTGCAGCTTGCGTTGCTCCAGCAGCTTCTCGGACTGGCGGTACGAATATTCCTCGAGGACGATCGGCGCCGGATCGACGATCACGATGCCCTGGTCGCCGTCGACGATGATCAGGTCGTCCTGGCGGATCAGCGAACTCGCATGCTGCACGCCGACCGCGGCCGGAATGCCGAGGCTGCGCGCGACGATCGCCGTGTGCGACGTGCGTCCGCCGAGATCGGTGACGAACGCCTGGAACGACTGCGTCTTGAACTGCATCATGTCGGCCGGCGCGATGTCGTGCGCGACGACGATCATGTCGTTCGTGCCGTTCCTGGCCGCGCCGTCAAGCGCCTGCGACGCGGACGGCGCACCGGCGAGCGCCTTCAGCACGCGCTCGACCACCTGCTCGATGTCGGCCTTGCGCTCGCGCAGGTATTCGTCCTCGATGTCGTCGAAATGGCGCGTCAGCAGTTCGAGCTGCTCGGTCAGCGCCCATTCGACGTTGTAGCGGCGCGTGCGGATCAGGTCGATGGTTTCCTGCACGAGCATCTCGTCGCTCAGGATCATCGTGTGGACGTCGATGAATGCACCGACTTCGCTCGGGGTATCGTCGGTCAGGTCGGCGCGCAGCGCTTCGAGCTCGCGGCGCACGACGTCGAGCGCCGTGCGGAATCGCTCCACTTCGGCGTCGGTCCGGTTGGCCTCGATCAGGTAATGGGCGACGTCGAGCGCCGCCGGCGCGATCAGATACGCTCGCCCGATCGCGATACCTCGTGAGACGGGAATGCCATGCAGCGTGAAGGACACGCGCACCTCCTCTGTACAAGTAAAGCCGCGGCACACTGCTGCGATGCGCTTATGACCCCGGTTAGCGATTATAAATTCCGCGACTCCCTGCTGACTGCATGCAGCGCAGCATTGCGCATTCCGCATCAATGCTTCCGACGAAAAAAATGCCGCGACATCCGCGGCATTCTGACTGGAAACGGCAATGATTCCGCGTGGCGATCACTGGCCTTCGCCGAACTTGTCGGCGATCAGCTTCAGCAGCGCATCCATCGCTTCCCGCTCGTCGGGCCCTTCCGTCTCGATCGTCACGGTGCTGCCGATGCCGGCCGCCAGCATCATCACGCCCATGATGCTCTTCGCATTGATCTTGCGCCCGTTGCGTGTCATCCAGACTTCCGACTGGAAGTTGCCGGCCAGTTGCGTAAGCTTGGCCGATGCGCGCGCATGGAGCCCCAATTTATTGACGATGGTGGTTTCTTGTTGAAGCATGATTCTCGGTCGGGTCGGTCGAGGCCGCCGGCGACGGGCGTCGGCGGGTCAGTCTAAAACGGAGCGGTCAGTGCGATTCGGTGCGCGGCTGCGGTTCGGGCGGAATCGGCGCGCACTGGCCGCAGCCGGTCTCCGACGGCGGCGGCGGCGTGCCGGCCGACACCTCGTGGACACCCTTCGCGCCGCCGGACAGCGCCTTGTCGACCAGCTTGTCGAGCGGCACGGTGCGGTAGCAGACGGCCCGCACGAGCATCGGCAGGTTCACGCCGGCCAGCACGCGCACGTTGTCGAGCTTCGCGAGCTGGCCCGCGATGTTCGCGGGCGTCGCGCCGTACATGTCGGTCAGCACGACCACGCCGTTCTCTTCCTTGAGCCGCGCGAGTTCCGCGTGCGCGAAGGCCATCACCTGGGCCGGATCGCTGTCCGCCGTCACGTCGATGCAGCCGATGCGGGCGGGCACGCCGCCGTAGATGTGCGCGATGCAGTCCCGCAGCGCGGTGGCGAGCGGAGCGTGCGCGATGATCAGGATTCCGGCCATGTCAGATCGCTCCCGGCCGCCCCTGGCGGGCCGATACCCCGCGGCGGGGCAATGAGCGTAGCGAGTGTGGAGAACGTTTCATGTTCAGCCTTGCAACAGTGTCGGCCCGACCGCCGGGCCTTCGGTGCGCCGATCACGGCACCGGGCAAGCGGGCATTGTAGCAGGCCGGTCAAGCTGCTCCGGCGACGGGGGACCTGCGCGGCCGCCGCCGGGGTTGCGCGGGAAACGGGTCGGGCCTACGCGGCCGCGCGCTCCAGCGCGTCAATGAACATCGCGGCGACGTCGAAGCCCGTCTGCTCCATGATCTCGCGGAAGCACGTCGGGCTCGTGACGTTCACCTCGGTCAGCCAGTCGCCAATCGCGTCGAGCCCGACCAGCAGCAGCCCGCGCGACGCCAGCACGGGCCCGAGCGTGTCGGCGATCTCGCGGTCGCGGGTCGTCAGCGGCTGCGCGACGCCGAGCCCGCCCGCGGCGAGATTGCCGCGCACCTCGCTGCCCTGCGGAATCCGCGCGAGCGAATACGGCACCGGCTCGCCGCCGATCAGCAGGATGCGCTTGTCGCCGGCCTTGATCTCGGGAATGAACTTCTGCGCCATCACCGAGCGCGTGCCGTCGTGGCTCAGCATCTCGACGATCGAGCCGAGGTTCATGCCGTCCGGCTTCACGCGGAACACGCCCATCCCGCCCATTCCGTCTAGCGGCTTCAGGATCACGTCGCCATGCTCGGCGTGGAACGCGCGCAACCGTTTCGCGTCGCGCGTGACGAGCGTCGGTGCGACGAACTGCGGAAACTCGCCGATCGCGAGCTTCTCCGAATGGTCGCGGATCGACTGCGCCTTGTTGAACACGCGCGCACCCGCACGCTCGGCCAGCTCGAGCAGCCACGTCGACGTCACGTACTCCATGTCGAACGGCGGGTCCTTGCGCATCAGCACCGCGCCGAACGATTCGAGACGGCGCGCGTCGACCGGGCCCGCTTCGAACCAGATGTCGCGATGCAGGTCGTCCAGCTCGCCGACGAACGTGATGCGCCGCACGTCGGCCTCGACGGCCGAGCCCGTCCAGGCGAGATGGCGCGGCTCGCACGCGTACACCGCATGCCCGCGCCGGGCGGCCTCCGCCATCATCGCGTAGGTCGAATCCTTGTAGATCTTGAAATGCTCGAGCGGGTCGGCGATAAAAAGAATGTCCATGCGGGTCCTGTACGTAGCGAAGGTCCGTTACACCTGGATGGCTTCGGGATCGGTCTTTTCCAGTTCGATCGACGACGCGATCAGCGACAGCCGCGCGACGACGCCGTACATGTAGAAACGGTTCGGCGGCGCGGCGCCCGGCTTGGCGCCTGCATCCGGCAGCGCGGTGTGCTCGAAGCCGAGCGGCACGTAGTGCATGCCGGGCGCGTTCAGGTTCTGGTCGCGCTCGCGGCCGCCGTGCGTGCGGTAGAAGCCGCCGACCACGTAGCGGTCGATCATGTACACGACGGGCTCGGCCACTTCGTCGCCGACGCGCTCGAACGTGTAGACGCCTTCCTGCACGATCACGTCGCGCACCGCGAGGCCGGCTTTCGATTCGGCCATCTGCGCGCGCTCGGCCTTCGTCATGCGGCCGATCTCCGCCGCGTCGTGCACGGTCATCACGCCACGGCCCGCGGTGCCCGCGTCGGCCTTCACGACGACGTACGGCTTCTCGCTGATCCCGTATTCGCGATACTTGCGCGCGATCTTCTTCAGCACGCCGTCGATCGCGTCGGCGAGCGCCTGCTCGCCTTCATGCGCCTGCCAGTCGACGCCTTCCACGTGCGCGAAATACGGATTCACCATCCACGGATCGACGCCGACCATCTTCGCGAACTTCTTCGCGACGTCGTCGTAGCACGAGAAATGCGTCGACTTGCGGCGCACGGCCCAGCCCGCGTGCAGCGGCGGCAGCAGGTACTGCTCGTGCAGGTTCTCCAGCACGGCCGGAATGCCGGCCGACAGGTCGTTGTTCAGCAGGATCGAGCACGGATCGAAATTCTTCAGGCCGAGGCGGCGCTGCGAACGCTCGAGCGGCTCGAGCACGATCTTCTGGCCGTCGGCCAGCGTGATCGGCGTCATGTCGGTGATGCTCGGGTCGAGCGAGCCGAAGCGCACGTTCAGGCCGGCCTGGCGCATGATCGTCGCGAGGCGCGCGACGTTTT
>NZ_BCPP01000614.1:0-4393 GCF_016586125.1 Burkholderia sp. E168m23 | reverse complement strand
GCGGCTCGCGGTCTCGGGCCTCACGCGCGGCACGGCGGTGCGCGACGTGTCGCTCGAGGTGCGCGCGGGCGAGATCTTCGGCATCTCGGGGCTGATCGGCGCGGGACGCACCGAGCTGCTGCGGCTGATCTACGGCGCCGATACGCCGGATGCCGGAACGATCGCGGTCGGCCAGCCGCTGAAGCCGGCGCGCATCGCGTCGCCGGTCGACGCGGTGAAGCTGGGCATCGCGCTGATCACCGAGGATCGCAAGGGCGAAGGGCTGCTGCTGTCGCAGTCGATCACCGCGAACGTGTCGCTCGGCCAGCTCGACCGGCTCGCGCGCGGCGGCATCGTCGATGCCGCACGTGAAACAGCGCTCGCCGAGCAGCAGATCGATGCGCTGCGAATTCGTACGCACGGGGCGGCGCAGCCCGTCGGCGAACTGTCGGGCGGCAACCAGCAGAAGGTCGTGATCGGCCGCTGGCTTGCGCGCGACATGGGCGTGCTGCTGTTCGACGAGCCGACGCGCGGGATCGACGTCGGCGCCAAATTCGAGATCTACACTTTGATGGGCGCGCTCGCGCGCGAAGGCCGCGCGCTGGTGGTCGTATCGAGCGACCTGCGCGAGCTGATGCTGATCTGCGACCGGATCGGCGTGATGTCGGCCGGGCGCATGACCGCCGTGTTCGAGCGCGGCAACTGGACCCAGGATGCGCTGCTGGCCGCGGCGTTCGCCGGCTTCGGCCGCGAGACGCCGGCGGCCGCCATGCAGCATCCGGACGCGGGGCAGGCGCGCGGCGCCGCTCCGGGCACTTCGACGACAGGACCACAGCAATGACCCAGCCTCCCGTATCCCCGACCGACGCAGGCGCGCAGCAGGACGTGACGGGGCGCCGCGCGCGCACGCTGTCCGGCACGCGGCTCGGCCTGTCGAACTATCTCGGGCTGGCCGGCGCGCTGGCCGCGATGATCGCGCTGTTCTCGGTGCTGAGCTCGCATTTCCTGACCTACGACACGTTCAGCACGATCGCGAACCAGATTCCCGATCTCGTCGTGATGTCGGTCGGGATGACCTTCGTGCTGATCATCGCCGGGATCGACCTGTCGGTCGGCTCGGTGCTCGCGCTCGCCGCGTCGATGGTCAGCGTCGCCGCGCTGAAATGGCAGTGGGGGCCGCTGCCGGCCGCGCTGATCGGGATCGCGGTCGCGACCGCGACGGGCGCGCTGACGGGCGCGGTCACGGTGGGCTGGCGGATTCCGTCGTTCATCGTGTCGCTCGGCGTGCTGGAGGCCGCGCGCGGCCTCGCGTACCAGCTGACGAATTCGCGCACCGCGTATATCGGCGACGCGTTCGATTTCCTGTCGAACCCGATCGCGCTGGGCATTTCGCCGGCGTTCCTGATCGCGGTCGCGGTGATGATCGCGGCCCAGTTCGTGCTCACGCGCACGGTGTTCGGGCGCTATCTGGTCGGGATCGGCACGAACGAGGAAGCGGTGCGGCTTGCCGGGGTTAACCCGAGGCCGTATAAAATCCTCGTATTCGCGCTGATGGGCGCGCTCGCGGGGCTCGCGTCGCTGTTCCAGATTTCGCGGCTCGAGGCGGCCGATCCGAACGCGGGCGCGGGCCTCGAACTGCAGGTGATCGCCGCCGTCGTGATCGGCGGCACGAGCCTGATGGGCGGGCGCGGCTCGGTGATCAGCACGTTCTTCGGCGTGTTGATCATCTCCGTGCTGGCCGCGGGGCTGGCGCAGATCGGGGCGAACGAGCCGACGAAGCGGATCATCACGGGTGCGGTGATCGTGGTGGCGGTCGTGCTCGATACGTATCGCAGCCGGCGTACGCGCGTGCGGTAAAAAGATAGACAGAACAGACCAGAGAGAAACGGGAAATGGCGACGATCAAGGATGTGGCGGCCATGGCGGGCGTGTCGTTTACGACCGTCTCGCACGTGGTGAACAATTCGCGGCCGGTGTCCGCGGATGTGCGTGCGAAGGTCGAGGGCGCGATCCGCGAGCTGAATTACGTGCCGTCGGCCGTGGCGCGCTCGCTGAAGGCGCGGGCGACGGCGACGATCGGCCTCGTCGTGCCGAACAGCACGAATCCGTACTTCGCCGAGCTTGCGCGCGGCATCGAGGATCAGTGCGCGGCCAACGGCTATTGCGTGTTCTTCTGCAATTCGGACGACGATCCCGTGAAGCAGCGCAACTACCTGCGCGTGTTGCAGGAAAAGCGCATCGACGGGCTGATCGTCGCGTCGGCGGGCGAGGACGCGGTGCTCGCGCAGACGCTCGCGGATATCCATGCGCCGCTCGTCGTGGTCGACCGCAACATCGAGGGTCTCGCGGCCGATCTCGTGCAGATCGACCACGAGCGCGGCGCGTATCTCGCGACGCGCCACCTGCTCGAACTCGGGCACGCGAAGATCGGCTGCATCACCGGGCCGACCGACACCGCCGTCAGCGCGATGCGCGTGCACGGCTTCATCCGCGCGATGGCCGAGCGTGGCGTCGACATCGTGCCGGGCGCGATCGCCGAAAGCGATTTCTCGTGCCTGGGCGGCTATCACGCAGCGTCGCGGCTGTTCGAATCGGTGCGGCCGAGCGCGATTTTCGCGGGCAACGACCTGATGGGCGTCGGCGCGCTGCGCGCGGCGGCCGAGCGCGGGATGCGCGTGCCCGACGACTGCTCGATCATCGGCTTCGACGACATCGAATTTTCCCGCTACACGTATCCGGCGCTGTCGACGGTCGGCCAGTCGGTGCGCGCGCTCGGCGAAATGGCCGCGCAGACGCTGATCGAACGGATCGGCGGCGGTTCGAGCGCCGTGCCGAGCCGCCGTCGCGTCGTGTCGCCGCGCCTCGTGCTGCGCGAATCGACGGCCATCTACCGTGAGCCGGCCGCGCCGGGCGCTCGCGCATGACGGCGACCGTAACGGGCGCCGGCCGCGTGACGGTGGTCGGCAGCCTCAACATGGATCTCGTCGTGCGGGCGCCGCGGCTGCCGCTGCCGGGCGAAACGCTCGCCGGGCACGCCTTCGCGCAGGCGGCGGGCGGCAAGGGCGGCAACCAGGCCGTCGCCGCCGCCCGGCTCGGCGCGCAGGTCGCGATGATCGGCTGCGTCGGCGCGGATGCGCACGGCGCGGCACTGCGCGCGGGCCTCGAGGCCGAGGGCATCGACTGCGCGGGGCTCGCGACGAGCGCGTCGGCGTCGACCGGCGTCGCGCTGATCGTCGTCGACGATGGGAGCCAGAACGCGATCGTGATCGTCGCGGGTGGCAACGGCGAGGTCACGACCGACACGATCGCGCGGCACGAGGCCGCGCTGGCGGCGGCCGACGTGCTGATCTGCCAGCTCGAGACGCCGCCGGACACGGTGTTCGCGGCACTGTCGGCCGGACGCCGGCTCGGCCGCACGGTGGTGCTCAATCCGGCCCCGGCCGTCGCGCCGCTGCCGGACGGCTGGCTGCCGCTCGTCGATTACCTGATCCCGAACGAGGTCGAGGCGGCCGCGCTGACGGGGCTGCGCGTGCGCGATCCGGCCGAAGCCGAAGCCGCCGCGCGGGCGCTCCAGGCCGGCGGCGCGCGCAACGTGCTGGTGACGCTCGGCGCACGCGGCGTGCTCGCGTTGACGGCCGACGGCACCGCGCGGCACTATCCGGCGCCGGTCGTGCAGGCGGTCGACACGACGGCCGCCGGCGACACCTTCATCGGCGGCTTTTCCGCACGGCTCGCGGCCGGCGCGGACGTCGACACGGCCATCCGCTTCGCGCAATGTGCGGCGGCGCTGTCGGTCACGCGCGCGGGCGCTCAGCCGTCGATTCCGACGCGCTCCGAACTGGCCGATCAGGCCTGACCCCAGGATCGCGGTTCCGTCTCGTGGCCGGTTCGTCGCACGAGACGGCCGGCCGCACCTCGCCGACCGCACCTGCCTGAACCTGCCGGTGCCTCGCCGGTCTTTTTCCTTCCGTTGTCGAACTGGCCCGAATTTACGCCATTTTGTTCAGTGATTTGTAATGTTCAGACTAATAATTCGAAAAAATGGTCTGAAATCCGTCAAGTTGTGCGTCGCGCGGTCGTAAATAAATCAAGCGAAGCAATGCTTCGAGCCAACGGGCCCGGCCCGTTCATGACGACGCAACACAGGATGGATGATGGTGTTCAGGAACCTGACGATTCGTGCGCGCATCGGTTTGACGATGGCGTTTCTGGCGGTACTGCTGGGTGTCACCGGCGTGCTCGGTCTGTACGGGATGACGCGTGCGAACGATTCGACGCGCGAGATTTTCACGAACCAGATGCCGAGCGCGGTCAACGTGGCGATGGCGGAAATGTTCGCCGCGCGCGAGCGCCTCGCACTCGACCGTGCGGCGCTGCTGGCCGGCACGCCGGACTCGGCGGCGGCCATCGAGCG
>NZ_BCPP01000613.1:0-4403 GCF_016586125.1 Burkholderia sp. E168m23 | reverse complement strand
ATGCGCTCGTGTCCCGCGGATCGGCGGCAACCGCGCGGCGCAGCGCGGCGATCGCCGGCTGGCGCCCGCCCGGCGCATTCGACACGATCTGGTAGTACTCGGCGCCGAGCGCGCCCGACGGCGCGCCGTTCGGAAACAGCGCGACGATCCGTCGGGCCGCCTCGTCGGCGCGTCCGCTGCGCGCGAGCAGCCGGATCTGCGCCATCTCGCCGCGCCCGCTCGTCGCGACGCGGTATTCGTCGGCCACCCGTTGCGTGACGGCGGCATTCGGCGACTGCGCCTGCAGCCGCGCCAGCGACGCCTGCGCGCTTTTCGCGTCGCCGAGCCGGAGCAGCACACGCACCTGTTCGGCCAGCAGCTCGGGATCGCCCGGCGCGATCAGCAAGCCCTTGCGCAGCGCATCGCGCGCGAGGTCGTCGCGATGCTTGATGCCCCACATCCGCGCGGTGTCGAGCTCGCGCCGCGCATCGGCGGCGGCCGAGGTCGCCGGAGTCGCTGGGTTCGCCGGGTTCGCGATCGCCGCGCCGGAGGCGGCGCCCGGCGCCGCCGCGCACACCGACGACGCGAGCCACGCGAATCCCGCGACGTGCGGCGCGGCACACTTCAGCGGGCGGCGCACGAACGGCCTCCCCAGCGGGTGTCGAGCGTGCCGTCCGCCCCGAACCGGTAGCGGCCATCGCGCCAGCCGAGGCCGAACAGCGTCAGCACGCTCGTGTAATAGCCGGGCGCCGACTGGCGCGCGAGCGTATCGACGCGGGCCGCCTGGGCATCCGCGAGCGCGTGCTGGCCGCGTGCGTCGAGGAACGGCACGGCGGCCGCGGAGAAGCCGCCGTTGCCGTCGTTCGGCCCCGCGACGCCCGTCGTCGTATCGACCTTCTCCGGCGGCGCGCCGTGCGCGGCGATATGGTCGGCGAACGGCGCGAACTTCGCGAGCAGCGGCGCGGCAAGCGGATCGGCGCGGTCCAGCATGCCGGCCCACAGGTACACGCGGATCGCGTTGTACGCGCTTTCCGCATGGGTCTGCGGATCGGGCCCGAAACCGTTGCCCGCGCGATACAGCGCCCAGTCGGGCGAAAAGCCCTTCGGCGCGGTGTCGAGCAGCACGCGAGCGGTGCTGGACGCCAGCGCGGCCCAGCGACGGTCGTCGGGCAGTCGTGCGCCGAGCGCACGAATCACCTGCGGCGGCGAATAGCTCGGATTCACGCGCCATTGGCCGTTGGCCAGCTTGAACCCGGTCGGGCCCGGCAGCAGCGTGAGGCCGAGGCCCGGCACGGTCGCCGTCTCGGCGTCGAGCACGCGCTTCGCGAGCAGCGCGCCGCGCGCCGTATAGCTGCGCTCGTGCCACAGCCGCCCGGCCTCGACGAGCGCATACGCGATCCACAGGTCGGCGTCCGACGCCGGGTTCGCGTCGAGCACGCGCCACGCGCCGTCGGGCGCACGGCCCCACAGCCACGCCGGCAGGTGCGCGCTCAGGTCGCCCTGCGCGAGGTTGTTCTCGGTCCATGCGAGGATCGTGTCGAACATGCGCCGGTCGTTCGCGACCAGCGCGAAGAAAAGTCCATACGCCTGCCCCTCCGATACCGTGCGCGAATCGGCCGAGCCGACGTCGATCACCCGGCCGTCGGCCGAGATGAAATCACGCTTGAACGCGTCCCAGCGCGGCCACGCCGCGCTGCATCCCGTGCTCGCCGCATCGGCTGCACCGGCCGCCGCCGCGTGCGCGCGCGTGGCCATGCCGGCCGCCGCGCACGTCACCGCGACCGCCAGCGCGAGCGTCGCGCCGACACGCCGCGCCGGCTGCGTTGCCCGTCGCTTCGTCATTGCCCGCGCCATCCGTTACATCCCCCGGCGACGCGCGGCGATTCGCTGCAGCACGCTGAACACGCCGAGCGCGAGCAGCAGCCCTGCGACGACGCCGACCGCGCCGAGCAGCACCGGATGCCGCGCCGCCTCCGTCCACACGCGCGCATACCACGGCACGAAGCCGACCACGTAAGGCTCGCCGACCCGCAGGCTGTCGACCTGCCCCGGCCGGACCAGCGCGAGGTCGCCCTGCAACTGCGACACGAGCCCGCCGCTCTCGAACACGTCGAGCAGATCGCCGAGGCGCGGCTGGTCGGTCGCCGTCAGCGCGACGACGCTGCGGCCGCGGCTACCGGGCAGCTCGAACCCGGCGAGCGCCGCGAGCGGGCCCGTCTGTTCGATATGCGCGCCGCCGTCGGCGAGGCCCACGCCGTTGCGCCAGCGCTCCTTCACCGTGAAAGCGACGCGCGTCGCGCCCGCGCCGCCGGCCCCGCCCTGCTCGCCGATCGCGAGCGGCAGCGCCGCGCGCCACTGCGCGAGCAGCGGCGATGCGGGCGAGCCGTCGATCACGAGCAGGTCCTTGTGCCCCGACAGCGCGGCGACGTCGCCGGGCCGCGCCACCTGCACGCGCAGCGCCGGGAAACCGGTCCATTCACCCATGTGGCCGAGCATCGTCAGGTAGGCCTCGAGTTCCTGCGGCGACGGCCGGTCGGGCAGCACGACGGCCGTCTGCGACAGGTCGGCGAAGCGCGTGAACGGGAAGCCGCTGTTCGCGAAGAACGCGAGGTTCGGCAATTGCGCGTAATGGACGAAGTGCGAGAAGTCGATCGTCGAGTCAGGATCGATCGCCGCGCGTTGCGGCTCGGTGGCCGTGCTCGAACACAGGCCCGTCTTCTGCGAATCGAGCGTGAAGCGGAACTGCAGCTGGTTGCCGCTGCCGACGCGGAACGCGGGAATGTCGACGTCGCTCGTCACGCGCCCTTCCGGCACCGCCAGCAGCGGCAGCTGCATGCGGCCGTGCGCATCTTCGGCATGGGCCGGCCCGAGCCGGTACGACTTCACGAGCTGATCGTTGATCTCGACCGCGAGCGTCGAATTGTCCTGCACGGTCGGCGCCGTGTAGCGGTAGCGCAGCGTGATCGGCACGCCCGCGCCGTTCCACGAATGCAGATCGGCCGGCACGCGCAGGTTCAGCCGGATCGCGTCGGGCGTCGTGCCGCGCACCTCCAGCTGACGCGGATCGTTCACGAGTTCGCGGAACGCGATCGGCCGGTTCACCGGCAGCCAGCGCGGCGCGTCGTACGGCTTGCGCGGCGCGCCCAGATCGACGTGCGCGACCGTCGCCGCCTGCCCCGACAGCGCCGCGCGGCCGAGCACGAGCGTCGCGACCGCGTCGTCGACCTCGGCCGCCGTGCGGCCCGTGACGACCAGCAGCTTGCGGCCCGGCGCGGACGGGTTGTCCGCGACCGCGAGCAGCGGGCCATTGATTGGCGGCAGCGCGAGACCGGCCGGCAGCGTCGCGGCCGTGCCGACCACGACGGCCTGGTCGTCGGCCGGCAGCGCGGTCGATACCGGGAACCGCGCATGCCGGTAGTCGGCCAGCGCGCCGAACCACGACGCGAGCACGCCCGCGCTGCGCAGGGTGGCCGAATCGGGCGTGGCGGGCAGCACGAACGGCAGCCGCAGGCGGCCGTTGTCGCGCCGGTCGAAGAACGGCGCGGGCAGCAGCGCGAGATCGTTCGGCAGGCGCACCGGCGATTCGTCGAGGATCAGTTCGCTCGTCGGGCTCACGTCGGCCCACAACGCCGAATTCGTCGGGTCCTCGCAGTGGTCGAGCGTGTAATGCGCGATCAGGCGCAGGCCGATCTGGTTGAAATCCGAAAAGTAGCGCGGATCGATCGGGATCTCTTGCGTCACCGTGCGGCCCGCACGCGCGGCATCGAACGGGACGGTCGCGATCACCTCGCCGTTCACCGACACCTTCAGGTGCGACAGCGGAAAGACCAGCGACGGCGAATACGCGTAGGTCAGGCGCAAGCGCGCGCCCGTGATCACGCGGTCGAGCCGCACGCCGGCGTTGATCGTGCGTGCGTCGTCGGCGCCGCGCAGGCGCAGTGGATCGAACGCGCCGAGCGACGCGAACGGCATGCGTACGGTCGTCGCCGGCAGGCCGGCGGTCGGCGCGCTGGCCGCCGCCGGCGTGGCCGGAGCGGTCACGAGCACCGCCGCTGGCGCGGCATCCGGCACCGCTGCGTGATCGGCGGCGGCCGTCGAAGCGGCGGCCGGCACCGCCGGCAGCGGTGCGGCCGACAGCGCGGCCGTGTGGAAAGCGCCGGTCATCGCGGCAGCCAGAACGAACAGCGACACGGCCGGCTTCATGCGCCGCTCCGCTTCGTCACGATCGTCCGGTCATCCTGCGCGTCGAAACCGACGCGCGCAAAGCAGCTATGCCCGTGAGTGCACATCCCCTCTGCTTCCCCTCATTTATGGCCTGATTACATTTATCGGAACGACGCGGCGGATCATTCAACGACCGGTTCGTCGCGCTGGGGGACGCCTGGCACCGGCGGCCGCCCATTTGTCACACTATCTCAAAAATA
>NZ_BCPP01000612.1:0-4406 GCF_016586125.1 Burkholderia sp. E168m23 | reverse complement strand
GTCGCGTCCGTCGATCAGCGCCGTCTTGCCCTTGCCGATATAGCGGAATTCGGCCGGCGCCTTCAACGCCACGCTTTTCGTATCGGGCACCGGCAGCGCGGCGGCTTTCGCGGCCAGTTCGCCGAAGCCGAGCTTGCGGCCGGTTTTCGTGTCGACGACCTCGTGCACCGTCGCCTTCACCTGGCGCACGTCGACGCCCCACGTCGCTGCCGCGGCTTGCTCGAGCATCGTGCGCGCGGCCGCGCCCGCTCGGCGCAGCGCGGCGAAGCTCTGGCGCAGGCTGCGCGAACCATCGGTGTTCTGGTTGCCGTAGCGCGGCTCGTCGCCTACCGCTTGCGCGACCTTCACGCGCGCCCAGTCCGCGCCGAGCTCGTCGGCCACCACGAGCGCCACGCTCGTGCGCACGCCCTGCCCCATCTCGGAGCGGATGCAGGTCACCGTGACGGTGCCGTCCGGGGCGATCGCCACGAACAGGTTCGGATCGTCGCGCAAGCCGTGCGGCATCCCTGCGCCGCCGTACTGCGGATTCGCGCTGACGGGCGGCTGCACCGGCGCGGCCGCCTGCGCGAGCGACGGCACGCCGAACGCGAGCAACAGCCCGCCCGATGCGAAGCCCAGCAGCAGCGCGCGACGGCTTGCGTTGTGCACGGAGAGTTCGGACGCGCTCATGCGGCACCTCCGCGCCGCACGGCCAGCCGGATCGCCGCGCGAATGCGCGTATAGGTGCCGCAACGGCAGATGTTGCCGGACATCGCATCGTCGATGTCGGCGTCGGTCGGATGGGGATTGGTCTTCAGCAGCGACGCGGCCTGCATGATCTGCCCGGACTGGCAGTAGCCGCATTGCGCGACGTTCAGCTCCTGCCACGCCTGCTGCAGCGGGTGCGTGAGGTCCGTCGACAAGCCTTCGATCGTCGTCACGCGCTTGCCGGCGGCGACCGCGACGGGCGTGATGCACGCGCGGATCGCCACGCCGTCGAGATGCACAGTGCACGCGCCGCACAGCGCCATCCCGCAGCCGAACTTGGTGCCGGTGTGGCCGAGCACATCGCGCAGATACCAGAGCAACGGCATGTCGGGATTGCCGTCGAAATGCTGCTCGCTACCGTTGACGGTCAGCGTGATCATCGTTCACCTCCTGGTTGCGATGCCCGCCGGGCAGGCATCGGGTGGGGATTCGAACGGCGCGGCGCACATTCCGAACGATCAGGCAGGCGTGGCACCGTTTCGTCGACCGTGTCGCGTGCAGCACGGTCGGGCTGATGCTGCGAACGATGCTGTCGGCCGGTTGCCTGCGCAACCTTTCAACGTCACGCCGGCCAGACGCTCGTCCGCATGGATCGCCGTCCGCATTATCGAACCATTTCGGATTTGACGTCGGATCGACGCGGTTCGGGAGTTTTAGGCAAACGGCACGGGAATTCGGCCGGAAACGGCATGCGTCGACGGCCGATCGCGCCCGTCAGTCGACCAGCACCACGGGCTTGCCCGAGAACCGCCGATGCCGGAGCCCTTCCAGCTGTGCGGGCAACTTCTCGAAGTCGCCCGTGACGCGTGCTTCGGGTTGCATCCGGCCGTTCGCGATACCGGCGAGCAGCATGCTGCCCGCCGTGGTCGTCTCGAGCCACGCCGCATCGTCGCCATACGTGTGCAACGCATTCAGCGCGACTTCATGAAGCGACGCGCTCGACGTGAACGGCGGCAGCGGCGGCGTGTCGAAGCGCCCCTGGATGCACACGATATGCCCGTTCGCGGCCACTGCAGGTGCCCAGCGGGCCGCATACCGCGCATCGATGCTGTCGAACACCGCATAGAAACGCCGGGCCAGTTCGGGCGTCGCGCCGATCGTTTCATCGACGGCGCCCGGCAGGAAATGGCTTGCCCCTCGCTCGCGCAGGCGCTCCCAATGTCGTTCGTGGCTCGACACCGACACCACGAACCCGCGATCGGCGGCGATCTGCACCAGGTAGTTGCCGACCGCGCCACCCGCGCCGCTGACGAGGATTTCCCTCGCCACGCGGCACGGTACCTTCTCGAGCGCCTGCCATGCGGTCAGCGCCGGGCACGGGACGCTCGCCGCCGTTTCGAAATCGAGCGTGTCGGGCACCGTCAGCAGCACGCCGGCCGCAACCGGCGTGTATTCCGCGAAACTCCCGTGCTCGCCGAGCGCCTGATGATAGGCGACGCGGCGGCCCAGCAGGTAGCGCATCGCGTCGTCCGCAACCGCGACCACCGTGCCCGCGCCATCGACGCCGGGCACATGCCCGAGACGCCAGTTCACGAGCGCGCCGCCAAGCACTTTCCAGTCGACCGGATTGAGACCGATCGCGTGGTTGCGGACCAGCACCTGGCCGGGCTTCAGCCCCGGCATTTCGCGTTGTTCGAGACGCAACTGCGCGGGATGCTCGCTGCCTTGCCAGGTCCACGCCCGATAGCGGGCCGGCAATGATGCTTGATGAATGAATTGAGTCATGGGGATGGGCATGGTGTGACACGCGACGGGCGCTCGGCGATCCCGTGCAAGTGCGAATGCAACGGACCCCGCATCGGAGTTCCGCCCGTCGATGCGATTTTCGGAAGAGGCGGGTTGGATATCCGCAGAAGTATCCGTGCGCGGTGCCGTTCCGCGAAAGAGGCTTCCCGCGAAAACACTTTTGAATGCATCGGGAAAATGGGTTCCGGGTCGCATACAGGCAAACATCCGGCCGACCTCGCGGCCGGACCGGATGTTTGACGCCTGCGTCGAACGCGCCGGCAGGCGCTACCGCGCGTCCTTCTTCACGGCGAGCGCAACGCCTGCAATCCGAGCGTGAGCGCGTTGAACGGCATTTCCGCGGCGCCCATCGCAAAACTCGTCGTCTTCGTCGGCACGCCGGGCGTGCGCATCAGCGCGTGAACGATCCGCTCGCTCGCATGGCCGTCGCCGTACGGATTGCTCGCGCGCGACATTTCCTCGTAAGCGCTCTCGCTGTCGAACAGCCGCGACGCCTCCCACACGATCCGCTCCTGGTCGGTGCCGACGAGCCGCGCGGTGCCGGCCTGAATCGCTTCGGGCCGCTCGGTCGTCTCGCGCGTGACGAGCACCGGCTTGCCGAGCGCCGGCCCTTCTTCCTGAATGCCGCCCGAATCCGTGATGATGAAATACGCGCGCGACATCAGGAATACGAACGACAGATATTCCTGCGGCTCGATCAGGTAGATGTTGGGAACGCCGCCGAGCCGTGCGCGTGCTGGCTCCCGCACGTTCGGGTTCAGATGCAGCGGATAGACGAACTGCGCATCGCGATAGCGGCTCGCCAGTGTGCACAGCGCGTCGCAGAAATGCCGGAACGGTTCGCCGAAACTTTCACGGCGATGGCCGGTGATCAGCACGACGCGCCGCGACGGTTCGAGGAACGGGAAGTAGGCGGCGATCCTGTCCGACAGCGCGGCGGTGCGATCCAGCATGCGCTTGACCTCGTGCAACGCATCGATCACGGTATTGCCGGTCAGCGAGACCGCCCCGCCCGGCACGCCTTCGCTCAGCAGGTTGTCGCGCGCCTGCCCGGTTGGGGCGAAATGCCATGACGACACCGCATCGGTCACGCGGCGATTCAGTTCCTCCGGCCACGGCGACCAGATGTCGCCGCTGCGCAAGCCGGCTTCCACGTGACCGACCGGCAGATAGCGATAGAACGCCGCCAGGCTCACCGCGAGCGTGGTCGTCGTATCGCCGTGCACCAGCACGATGTCCGGTCGCAATTCGTCGAAGACCATGCCGATCGCCTGGAGGATGCCGGTCGTCACGTCGGTCAGCGTCTGGCCTTGCCGCATCAGGTTGAGATCGTAGTCGGGCTTGATGTCGAACAGCGTCAGCACCTGGTCGAGCATTTCGCGATGCTGTGCGGTCACGCACACCCGGGCGTCGACATCCGCCTGCGCCTTCAGCGCGCGCACCAGCGGCGCCATCTTGATGGCCTCCGGCCGAGTCCCGAACACAAGCAAGATCTTCTTCATCGTTATCCTCGTTTAGCCACTTCGCGCCTGGCGATCCGGCACGTGGCGCGAAGCATGTATTCGGGCGGCGCATCCCGTACTCGCACGCGATCAACACGCGGCGGTGTCGCGGGGCGAGCGCGCCACCTCGTTCGCACGGTCGAAGCCGCGCGAATCGTCGTACTACCGGCGTCCCGTCGTACTGGATCGATCACGTCATGAGCCGTTCCTCGCTGCGTCGAGCATCAGGTCCTCCCACTACAGCAATATTCAAACCAGCCGGCCCGCCTCCCGGCCTGCTTCGTTCCGCGACCATCGCGTGCGAACAGCGCGTCGCGGAATGTTTCACAACTGCTACGGGCACACGCATCGCCGGATCGACACGACAACGATAAACAGCCGGACGCGCGCGCGATCCGTCTGACGACGTCG
>NZ_BCPP01000611.1:0-4405 GCF_016586125.1 Burkholderia sp. E168m23 | reverse complement strand
CGTGCGGTCGCGGCATTCGCGGCCAGCGTCGCCGCATGCAGTTCCGGATAGCCGCCCGGCAAAAACAGCGCGTCGCAATCGTCAGGCACGGGTTCGTCGGCAAGCGGCGAAAAGAACCGCAACTGCGCACCGAGCGCGCCCAGCAACGCGAGATTCGCCGGATAGATGAACGAAAACGCCGCATCGCGCGCCACCGCGATCCGCTTGCCGGCAAGCGCGCGCGGCAACGGCGCGGCAACGTCCGGCTCCGCGAACGCGACGGCCGGCGGCAATTCGGCCAGTGCCGTCTGCGCGAGCACATCGGCCGCGCGATCGAGCCGCGCGTCGAGATCGTCGATATCGGCCGGCTGATGCAGGCCGAGATGCCGCTCCGGCAGCGCGATACCCGCATCGGCCGGCACGTGGCCGAGCCAGCGAAGATCGTCGGGCAACGCCTGTTGCAGCAATTCCGCGTGCCGTGCCGAGCCGACGCGGTTGGCCAGCACGCCGTGAAACGGCAACCCCGGCCGAAACCGCGCGAGCCCGAACGCGATCGCCGCGAACGTCTGCGCCATCGCCTTCGCCGAAATCACCGCGACGACCGGCACGCCGAACGCGGCCGCGAGATCGGCGCTGCTCGGCGTGCCGTCGAACAAGCCCA
Source organism: Burkholderia sp. E168m23 (assembly GCF_016586125.1). Taxonomy (NCBI): domain Bacteria; kingdom Pseudomonadati; phylum Pseudomonadota; class Betaproteobacteria; order Burkholderiales; family Burkholderiaceae; genus Burkholderia; species Burkholderia sp. E168m23. Next base: position 3,765 of record NZ_BCPP01000611.1, on the reverse strand, counting down.
TCACGCCTTCGATCAGGATCAGGTCCGCGTCGCGCGCGGCTTCGGCGAGCAGCGCGCGGCAACCGGCCTCGCCGACCATCCCGAGGTCGAGCGCGTGCACGGGTGCGCCGCTCGCGCGTTCGAGCAGCATCGGATCGAGAAAATCGGGCCCGGTCTTGAACACGCGCACGCGGCGGCCGAGCCGCCGGTGCAGCCGCGCGAGGCCGACCGTGACCGACGTCTTGCCCTGGCCGGACGCGGGCGCGCTGACGAACAGCGCGGGGCAGGCCGGCATGCTCAGAACTCCACGCCGCGCTGCGCCTTCACGCCTTGCTCCTTGTACGGATGCTTGACGAGCCGCATTTCGGTGACGAGATCGGCCGCATCGATCAGCGCATCGGGCGCATGCCGCCCGGTGACGACGACGTGCACCGACTCCGGACGCGCGACGAGCGTCGCGAGCACTTCGTCGAGCGGCAGGTATTCGTACTTCAGCACGGTGTTCAACTCGTCGAGGATCACCATCCGGTAGTCGCCGCTGTCGATCATCCGGCGCGCCTCGTCCCAGCCCTTGCGCGCGGTCGCGATGTCGGCGTCGCGGTTCTGCGTGTTCCACGTATAGCCGTCGCCCATCGTCACGAAATCGCATTCCGCGACCGCGCCGAGGAAGTCACGCTCGGACGTATGCAGCGCCCCCTTGATGAACTGCACGACACCGAGCCGCATGCCGTGGCCGAGCACGCGCACGGCCATCCCGAACGCGGCCGTGCTCTTGCCCTTGCCGTTACCGGTATGGACGATCAGCAGGCCTTTTTCCTGAGTGGCGGCGGCCTGCTTCTTCTCGTGGCCGGCGCGGCGGCGTTCGGCCATCCGCTGATGGGATTCGGAATCGGTCTTCATCGGGAATCGTCCTTTCGAAAGCGAAACATTGGGTTCAGAGCGGGCCGGCGAGCGCGACCGTCACGCCGCCCAGGATGGATTTGGGGCCGAGCAGCCGGCCATGCGGCGCGGCGAGTTGCGCGCACGGCTCGGCCACGCCCGCGACGCCGAAGCGGGCCAGCGCGGCGTCGGACGGGCCGCTCGCGGCCAGTTCCGGACGGCTCGCGAGTTGCGCCGCCTCGAACGCGACGAGCGGCCAGCCACGGCGCGCGCACAGCGTGCGCAGCGCACGGGCGCATGCCTTGTCGGCGAGCGTCGCGACGAGCGCCGGTTCGGCGGCCGGGTAGCGCGCGAGCGCGGCGCGGATCGCGGCATCGAGTTGCGCAGCCGTGACGCCCGCGCGGAAGCCGACGCCGAGCGCGACGCGCATCATGCGTGGCCGCCGAGCGCGGCGCGCACCGCCGGATCGTCGGCGAGCGCCGCGACGCGGCCGATCACGACGATCGCCGGTGAACCGATACCGGCGTCACCGACGCGCGCGACGAGCGTCTCGAGCGTCGCGAGTACGTGGCGCTGTTCGGCTCGCGTGGCGTTCTCGATCGCCGCGCATGGCGTGTCGTCGGGCAGGCCGCCATCGCGCAGCGCCGCGGCAATCGCGTCGAGCCGACGGATGCCCATGTAGATCACGATCGTCATGCGGGTGGCCGCGAGCGCGCGCCAGTCCGGCTCGTCGGCCCCCGCGCCGTGGCCCGTGACGAAGATCACGCCCTGCGCGTCGCCGCGGTGTGTGACCGGGATGCCGAGCGCGGCCGGCGCGGCGATGCCCGCGGTGATGCCGTTGACGACTTCCACCGGAAAGCCCGCCGCGCCGAGCGCGACCAGTTCCTCGCCGCCGCGGCCGAACACGAACGGATCGCCGCCCTTGAGCCGCGCGACGCTGCGGCCCGCGCGCAGGTGCGCGAGCATCGCGGCGACGATCGCCTCCTGCGGCGTCGACGCATGGCCGCCACGCTTGCCGACGTGCTCGATCAGCGCATCGGCGCGCGCATGGCGCAGCACGTCGGGGTTCACGAGATCGTCGACGAGCAGCACGTCGGCCGCGCCGATCGCGCGCACGGCCTTGAGGGTCAACAGATCGGCGTCGCCGGGACCGGCGCCGACGAGCCAGGCGCGGCTCATCGCGCGCGGCACGGCGCGCACCGTGTCGAAACAGTGGAACAGGGAAGGCGGGCGGCACATCGGCGGCCGGCGGGCAGGCAGTGCATGGCGGATCGGGCGAAACCCGCGCGAGCGCGGGTGGAATGCGCACCCGATCCGTCCCCCGCGGATCGGGCGTTCGGCGAGCAGCGCGCTCGCCCCTTGCGTCGGCCGGTATCCGGGCTGGCCGCTTGCCAGGCCGCAGCCTTCCCGCCGGTCGAAGGGCAGTGGCATCGCGGGCGGCCTGGGCGCAGCGCGTAGAAGTGCGTTGCGCGGGCGGCGTACCGTTGCGGGGACAGCACAGGCCGGGCGGCAATCCGCCTCCTGTTTCCCGTTTAACTGCATGCGCGGAATGCGCATGCGAGCACCGAACGCGGCGCATACGATAGCACAGGCGTGCAACCCGCAAGCCGCCCGGCGGGCCGGCTGCGCGGGTGTCGGCGCTACCCGCGAGGTCAGAACTTGTATGCCGCCGTCAGCGTGAACGTGCGTGGCGTACCGGGCATGATCTGCGCGAGGCCCGTCGCATTCGCGTAGTAATCGCGATCGGTCAGGTTGACGGCCGCCAGCGTCACCTCGAAGTCGCGCGTGCGATAGCCGGCCTTGCCGTCCCAGCGAACGTACGCGGGCAATTCGAGCAGGTTGTCGCGATCGGCGTAACGCGCGCCTTCGTACACCAGCCCGAGTTCCGCGAAAAAACCGCGTAGCGGCGCATGGCCGACGAACAGGCTGCCGTTCGACGCCGACACGCCCGCCGAGCGCTTGCCCGCGTACTTCGGCTCGGCGTCGACCACCCGCGCGTGTTGCCAGCCGATGCCGCCGCGGACGAACCAGTCGCCCGCGAGCCGGCCGGCGACGCCCAGTTCCAGGCCGCGATTGCGCTCGAGGCCGGTGAGGTCGAAAAAGCCCGGCCGAACCGGATCGGCGATGCGGCGGTTGTACAGGTCGAGCTGAAACAGCGCGAGCGTCGTGCTCAGCGCGCCGTCGCGCCAGTCGCTTTTCACGCCGATCTCGTATTGGCGCGTGTATTGCGGGCCGAGGTCGTTGGCGTTGCCGCGCGCGTCGGGCGTGATGCCGATCAGGTCGCCACCGACCGGCGCGAAGTTCTTGCTGTACGACGCATACAGGCTGTGCGTGCCGACCGGCGACCACACGACGCCGAGCCGCGGGCTCCATGCCGCCGTCGTGCGCCGTGCATGCAGGCCGTTCAGCGCGTTGGTCGAATCGACGTCGAAACGTTCCCCGCGCAGGCCGCCGAGGAGCTTCCACGCTCGCCCGAGGTCGACGCGATCCTGCGCGAAGATCGCGTAGTCGCTGACGCGGTGGCGGTTCATCGCATACGGGCGCGGCGTCGAGCCGACCAGGGCGAAACGATCCGGCCCGGTCACCGGAATCGGCGCCGCGTCGGCCTGCCAGAGCGTCGGCGCGCGTTTCTGCCAGCCGTATTCGATACCGAACAGCAGGTGATGCAGCGCCGGACCGGTTGCGACCTTGCCGCCCAGTTCGACGCCGGTCTGGACGTTGAGATGCGTCATGTCCTGCAGATAGCGTGCGCGTTGCACATGCCGGTAGTCGCGCGGCTTCGCGACGTAGCTTTGCGTGACGTAGGTATTGTCGAAGGTGCTGCGCAAATTCAGCACGCCGAGCGTATGGCGCAATTCCCAGTCGCCGTCGAGCGCGTGCGTGAAGACCGAGCGCCAGTTCATGTTC
>NZ_BCPP01000610.1:0-4406 GCF_016586125.1 Burkholderia sp. E168m23 | reverse complement strand
GGATCGCATGCGGGCGTCGCCGTACGAGGTCTGGCTCGTCACGCACCGCGACCTGCGCCACACCGCGCGCATCCGTGCGGCGATCGACGAGATCGTGGCCGCGTTCGCCGCGCACCGCTGACGCGGGCGGCAGCGCGTCAGCCGGTCATTCGTCGTCGCGCCGCACGCGTGACGGATCGAGCGCCAGCCCGCTGCGCACCGCCTGGATGCGCGACGTCACGTTGAGCTTCTCGAAGATGTTCTTCAGGTGCCACTTGATCGTCTCCGGCGCGACGCGCAGCGCGCGGGCGATTTCCTTGTTCGACAGGCCACGCGCGACGTAGTCGAGGATCTCGAGCTCCCGCGCGCTGAGGTTGCCGGTCGCACCCGGCCGCGTGGCCGGTGCTCCGCCCGACGCCCGCTGCGCGTCGAACGCACGGGCCAGGTCGCGCAGATACCACGCGCCGACTGCCGGAAAGCGGTCGGCACGCTTCTGCATGCGCGCCAGCAAGCGCTCGGCCGCCGCGCCTTCGTCGACGAAGGTGCGGACGAGTCCGTTGCCCTGGCCGTATTCGAGCGCACGCGCGAACGCCGCGAGCGCCGCGCTCTCGTCGCCCGCGTGGTCGAGCGCGATCGCATGCAACACGGCGGCCTGCGCCGCGAACCAGTCGAACCCGCGCGCGGCCAGCACCGCGTGCACGGTCGCCATGCGCTGCGCGGCTTCGTTCGCGCGTGCATCGGCGAGCAGCAGCCTTGCCTGCGCGGATTGCGCCATCTGCCACGTCTCGACGTGGCTCGACGCTTCGTCCGGCGGCACGGGCGACACCAGCGACGCCAGCGCGCGCCCCACACGGTGGGCTTGCGTCGGCTGGCCGGCGTCCAGATGCAGCCGGATACCGGTCGCCATGCACGCGACGCGCAGCCGCAGCCATTGCCGGCTGCACGCGATGCGATCGGCTTCGTCGAGCATGTCGTGCGCCCGCGCGTCGTTCCCCGACCGGAATTGCAGCAGGGCGGCGGTCTGCATGAACCTCAGCAACGGCCCGAGCGAACAGGCCTGCATCGCGATGTCGAAGCGGTCGGCCTGCGCGTCGCGCACCTTCGCCCAGTCGTTCCATTCGTAGTAGATCGCCGACAGATAGCCGGCCGACAGCGCCGTCGCCGCCGACAGGCGACCCGCCGAGCGTTCGGCGGCGCGCAACGCCGTCTCGAACGTCTTCGACGCGTCGTGCAGCCGCCCGGCGACGAACTCGGCCAGGCCCGACATGTTCTGGCGGTACACGTTCGCGTACAGCGGCTCGTGCCCCGACGCCGCGTGTTCCGCGCGCGCGCCGAGATCCCGCACGTCGCCGAGGCGGCCCGCGTAGCCGAGCCCGAAGATCAGCGTCGTCTGCCCGATCTGCTCGACCCACGAACCGGCCGGTGGGGCGGCCGCCAGCACACGCTCGCCGAGCTGCAGCGATTCGATGCTGCGATCCGACAGCCCGGCGATCAGCGAGCGCACGGCCAGCAGTTCGGTCGCCGTGACGGCGTCGGTATCGAGCCGCCCGGCCGCGATGTCGGCTTCCAGCGCTTCCAGCGCACGGCGCGCATCGACGATCTGCATCGACAGCGCGAGCGCCCACGTATGCGCGATCCGCAACCGCAGGCGGCCCGTCAGCGCCTGCGCGGGCAGGCGCGACACCCAGTCGAGCACGGTACGCACGTCGCTCGACGCGATGAGCTTCATCGCGCACGCCTCGACCCAGCCGGCGGCCGCATCGAAGTCGCCGGCCGCGAGCGCGTGCCTGACGGCGTCCGGCCATTGCCGCTCGGCCGCATACCACGCGCTCGCGCGGCGATGCAGTGTGGCCACCGTGCCGGGCTCGCGCAGCGCCAGCTCCTCCCGCAAGTATTGCAGGAACAGCGCGTGATAGCGGTAGCGCCGGCGGTCGCCGTCGATCGACCGGATGAAGAGGTTGTGCGCGGTTAGCCATTCGAGGCAGTCGAGCGCGTCGTCGCGGCCGGTCAGCGCATCGCACAGCGCCGGCGTCATCCGGTCGAGCACCGCCGTATGCAGCAGGAAGTGGCGGATCGCGTCCGGCACCTGCGTCATCACGTTCTCGTTCAGATACGCGGCGATGCCGGCACGCGCGTGGCTGACCTGCTCGGCCACGCGCGCCGCGTCGCTGTCGTCGTGCAGCGCCAGGGCCGCCAGTTGCAGGCCCGACACCCAACCTTCGGTCGCCGCGCGCAGACGCCCGACGTTGTCCGCATTGAGCGGCTTGCCGGCCACCCGCTCGAAGAACGCGCGCGTCTCCGCGTCGTCGAAACGCAGGTCGTTCTCGTCCACCCGCACGAGTTCGTCGCGCGATTCGAAATAGCTGAGCGGCAACGCGGGCGCCGAGCGGCACGACAGCACGACATGCAGGTTCGACGGCGCGTAGCGCAGCAGATCGAACATCGCGTCGTGGATGACCGGCGACGCGAGGCGATCGAAGTCGTCGAGCATCAGGAACAGCTCGACGCCTGCGCTGTCCAGTTCGTTGAGCAGTTCGTCGAATACGGTCTTCAGCGGAATCAGCGCTCGATCGCGCAACAACTGCTGCGCGCGGGCGCCGACCCCGCCGGTCGTGTCGACGATCGCGGCGACCACGTAGGACGCGAAGATCGACGCGTTGTCGTCGTCCTGGTCGAGACTCACCCACGCGACCTTCACACCCGACGCCACCAGCGCATGGCGCCACTCGGCCAGCAGCGTGGTCTTGCCGTAACCGGCCGGCGCGCTCACGAGCGTCAGCCGGCGGTCGAGGCCGCGCCTGAGCCGCCCGAGCCGCGCGATGCGCGTCACGATCCCGCGGGTCGACGCCGGCGCCAGCTTGGTGCGCACCAGCACTTCGATCGCATCGGTGTCCGGCGGGCGAGCCGGTTGTCTGCTGTCCGTCGGCGCCATGCTGTTCCTATTCTCCTCGCGGTGATCGCGTGTCCGCCGGCACGGCAAGCGAAACCGCCGACCGGGCCGGTTTCGCCGTGCGCCGAAAACAGCATAACGATTCGACGCCGGCCGTCAAAGGTAGGTGATGTCCGTACCGGCGTGGGTGCGCGCTGCGCGTATCGGCCGCGACACGGGACCCGCATTGTTCTCGAACCGGCGCGCGATGTTCAGCCCCCCATTCGGGGGGGTTACCCCCGGGCGGGAAAGTCGCCTCGTCCTGACCGCCGGCGTCTTCGACGGCCGGGCGCGCGCCGCTCAGTCGGGCTGGTACCGCTCGCGCAACGCGCGCTTGTTGATCTTCCCGACGCTCGTCTTCTCGATCGCGTCGACGATCAGCAGCCGCTCCGGCACCGCATAGCGCGAGATCAGCCCGCGATCGGCCACCTGCTTCACATGGGCTTTCAATTCCTCCGGCTCGACGCGACCGACCTGCTCGTCGGTCAGCACGACCAGCGCGAGCGGACGCTCGCCCCAGCGCGCATCCTTCACGCCGATCACCGCCGATTCGCGCACGGCCGGATGACGCGACAGGATGCTCTCGAGTTCGAGCGACGAGACCCATTCCCCGCCCGTCTTGATCACGTCCTTGATGCGGTCGGTGATCTGCAGCCGGCCGTCGGAATCGATCACGCCGATGTCGTTCGTATGCAGATAGCCGCCGGCCCACAGCGCGGCCGACGCCGGCGCATCGCCCAGATAGCCTTGCGTCGCCCACGGCATCCGCACGACGACCTCGCCCGCCGAGCGGCCGTCGTGCGGCACGTCGCGAAACTGCGCGTCGACGATGCGCAGGTCGACGAGCGGCAGCGGCAGCCCCGCCTTCGTCCGGCGCGCGATGTCGTCGTCGGCCGATGCGCCGCCGGCCGCGCGCGGCGGGTCGATCTGCGCGATCGTCATCAGCGGGCAGGTTTCCGACATCCCGTACCCGGTGTAGACCTCGATCCCGCGCGCGAGCGCCGCCCGCGCCAGCCCGTCGGACAGCGGTGAGCCACCGACGATCACCTTCCACGCCGACAGGTCGGCCGCCGCCGACGCCGGGCTGTCGAGAATCATCGCGAGCAGCGTCGGCACGCAATGCGAGAACGTCACCGCTTCGCGCGCGATCAGCGCGACCAATCCGTCCGGCGAATAACGGCCCGGATAGACCTGCTTGAGCCCGAGCGCGGTCGCGATGTACGGCATTCCCCAGGCGTGCACATGGAACATCGGCGTGATCGGCATGTAGACGTCGTCGCGATGCACGCGGCCGCGATCGCGCGCGCTCGACAACGCCGCCATGCCCGCGAGCGTGTGCAGCACGAGCTGCCGATGGGTGAACGCCACCGCCTTCGGCAGGCCGGTGGTGCCGGTCGTGTAGAACGTCGTCGCGCGGGTCTGCTCGTCGAAATCGGGGAACGCGAAATCGGGCGAACCGGCCGCGACGAGCGCCTCGTATTCGTCGGTGAAACCGTCC
>NZ_BCPP01000609.1:0-4408 GCF_016586125.1 Burkholderia sp. E168m23 | reverse complement strand
GACCTCGTGTTCGTCGATGCGATCGGCACCGGCTTCTCCGAAGCGGTCGCGCCGAACACGAACCAGACGTTCTGGGGCGTCGATCAGGACGCCGGCGCGTTCCGCGATTTCGTGACGCGCTACCTGAGCGTGAACCAGCGCAGCGCTTCGCCGAAATACCTGTTCGGCGAGTCGTACGGCACGCCGCGCACCGACGTGCTCGCGAACCTGCTCGAGACGGCCGGCGTGAAGCTCGACGGCATCGTGCTGCAGTCGTCGATCCTGAACTACAACACGAACTGCGACATGGCGAGCGACTATGTCGGCAACTCGAACAACGGCGCGAGCCCGGTGAGCTGCGCGGGCTTCGTGCCGTCGTACGGCACGGTCGGCGCGTATTACCAGCTCGACAACCCGAACCCGTCGAACCTGCCGCAGTATGCGGACCAGATGCGCCTGCTGACGGCCGGCAGCTACGCGCCGGCCGTGAACGCGTACCTCGCGAGCCACACGCCGCCGCCGCCGAATCTCGTCACGACGATGGCGAATTCGACCGGCGTGAAGCAGGCGTTGTGGAATGCGGACTTCAACGTGGTCCCGACCTTCTTCGACAACAGCTTCCAGCTGTCGCTGGTGCCGGGCACGCTGATCGGCCGCTACGACGCACGCGTGAACGTGCCCGTGTCGAGCCCGCTCGCGGCCGACGGCGATCCGTCCAGCTCGTTCATCACGAAACCGTTCACCGACACGATCGGCAGCTACCTGCCGAACGAGCTGAAGTACACCGCGCAGTCGGCCTACTCGGTGAGCAGCAATGCGATCAACACGTGGGACTGGACGCACGACGGCCTCGCGATGCCCGACACGATCCCCGATCTGGCCGCGGCGCTGACGCTGAATCCGCAGCTGAAGGTGCTGTCGCTGAACGGGTATCACGACATCGCGACGCCGTTCTACCAGACCGAGCTCGACCTCGCGCGGCTCGGCACGCAGCCGAACCTGACGATCAAGGACTATCAGGGCGGGCACATGGTCTATCTCGACGATACGTCGCGTCCGCAGGAGAAAGCCGACCTCGTGACCTTCTACAACGCGGCCGCGCACTGACGCGCCCAGCCGGCGACGGGCGCCCTTCGCGGTGCCGCTCGCCGGCCGTCGACGACCTCATTCCAGACTGGAGCCTGACATGAAGAATCGTTTCATCGTCGTTGCCGCGGCGCTCGCATGCGTCGGCGCCGCAGCATCCCTCTCCGCGTTTGCGCAGGCGAGCGACGCCGCCGCCGCGCCGGCGCGTGCGCGCCAGGCACAGCTCGGCGATCCGTACGTGCCGCCGGCCGCGCGCCACGCGACCGCCGGCACGCAGACGACCGGGGCCGCGCTGCACGCGCAGGTGGTGCGCAAGCTCGCGCGGCAGTTCAGCGCGGCCGACACGCAGAACACGGGGTCGATCACCGAGTCGCAGGCGCGCGCGGCCGGCCTCGGCTATGTCGCGAACCACTTCCGGCAGATCGACGCGAGCGGCAACGGCCGCGTGTCGTTCGCCGACGTACAGCGTTACATGCAGGCGCGCAGCAGCACGAGCCAGCAGTAAGCGCCGCACGCGGTGAGCAAACGGGGGCGGAACCTGCGACAGGGCGGGTTCCGCCCCCGTGCGCATGGCGCGGCCGGCGTGTCGAACCCGCAGCCAATCACGTCGGTATTCTCATTATCTGGACAACGCATTCAAATATTGGAGACGAGTGCGTGCGCTCCTACAATCCGAAGCACATCGACAGCTTCGGACCCACGCATCGCGCGGCGCCCGTCGCACACGGAGACACCTTCCATGAAGTTCGCCGGGCGCTTTACTCGGTGCATCGACCGCCGCCACGCCGCCGCATCGGACGCAGTTCCGGCGCCGCGCGAGCGGCTTCACCGATTCCGTTGAAGAAGCCCCGTCCCATGACCAAGATGCCAGACTCTCTTGCCCTCGACGCCCGGCGCGCGATGCCGGCCGATACGTCGCTGACCGACAGCATCGGCGCGACCAGCACGCCGCTCGACCTCGCCGCGCAGCAGGCCGGCACGCAGACATTGCTGCGCGGCCTCGCGATCCTCGAGGCGATCGCCAATGGCGCGCGCGACATGCGCGCGATCGGCGCCGCGCTCGGCACGACGCGCAGCACGACGCACCGGCTCGTCAGCAGCCTCGTGCAGGCGCGCTATCTGCGCCAGGTGCAGGGCGGCTACCTGCTCGGCCCGAAGCTGATCGAGCTCGGCACGATCGCGCTCGAGCAGATGCCGCTCACCGCGGTGGCGCGTCCGCATCTGGAAGCGCTCGCGGAAGCGACGCTCGACACGATCCATCTCGGCGTGCGCGACGGCGACGACGTGCTGTACATCGACAAGATTCCCGGTACGCGCGGCCTCGAGATGCGCTCGCGCGTCGGCCACCGGATGCCGCTCGCGTCGACCGGCATCGGCAAGGCGATGATGCTCGACCTCGATCCGGACCTGTGGCGCTCGCTGTTCGAAGCCGCGCGGCGCGCGCTGGCCGGCGTCAACTTCAAGCCCGACAACCGGCCCGAGACGAGCGCGTTCCTGCAGCGCATGGCCCACTACGCGGCCGGCGGCTATACGTTCGATCTCGAGGAAAACGAGGCGTCGATCCGCTGCGTGGCCGCGCCGATCCGCGACGCGTCGGGCGCGATCGTCGCGGCGGTGTCGGTCGCGAGCACGATTCCGTACATGCCGCACGACCGCATGGACGAACTGATTCCGCTCGTGCAGCGCGAAGCGCGAGCCATTTCCGCGGAACTGGGCTGGAGCCCGCCGCAGGGTACCCGCAGGATCAAACGATGACGACTTCGACCCGGCCCGCTCCGGATGCCAGTTCCGCCTCCCCGTCGCTGATCGCGCTCGACTGGGGCACCACGTCGCTGCGCGCGTATCTGTACGACGCGCACGGCGTGCCGATCGACACGCGCAGCCGGCCGGCCGGCGTGATGCACGTGCCGGGCGGCGGCGCGCGCGCGTTCGACGCGGTGTTCGAGGAAGCGTGCGGCGACTGGCTCGACCGTACGCCCGGCCTGCCGGTGCTCGCCGCCGGGATGGTCGGCAGCGCGCAGGGCTGGCGCGAGGCGCCGTACGTCGCGGTGCCGGCCGGCGCCGACGCGCTTGTCGCGGGCCTCATCACCGTGACGACGGCGCGCGGCGCGACGGTCTCGATCGTGCCGGGCGTGATCGCGACGGGCGAATTGCCCGACGTGATGCGCGGCGAAGAAACGCAGATCGTCGGTGCGCTCGCGAGCGATCCCACGCTTGGCGCCGATCGTTCAGGGGTACTGATCGGCCTGCCGGGCACGCATGCGAAATGGGCGTGGGTGAAGGACGGACTGATCGAGCGCTTCCAGACCTTCATGACGGGCGAGCTGTTCGCGGTGCTACGCGATCACACGATCCTCGGCCGCACGATGCGCACGGGGGCGTTGCCCGATCGTGACGCGTTCGTGCGCGGCGTATCGGTCGCACGCGGCGCGCGGCACACAGGGCTGCTCGCGACGATTTTCAGCACGCGCACACTGGGGCTGACCGACCGGCTCGCGCCCGATGCGCAGGGCGACTACTTGTCAGGCCTGCTGATCGGTCACGAGCTCAATGCGCTCGACGCGATGCTCGCGGAGCGCGGCATCGCGCTCGCGGACCAGCCGCTGCTGCTGATCGGCGACGACGGCTTGTGTTCGCGCTACGTCGATGCGCTCCGGGTATTCGGCCATGCGCATGCGCGGGTCGCCGCGCATGCGACCGAGTTGGGCCTGTGGCGGATCGCGTCGCGCGCCGGGCTCGTGCGCGCGGACGGCGAGCCCGTCTGCGCCGATCAATGAACTGCTTGCAGAGGAATTCTCGATGCCGTCCGACCTGACATTGCCCGCACCGTACACGCCCCACGCCGCCTTGATGCGTGCGTTCGACGCGTGTCCGCTGATCGCGATCATGCGCGGCATCACGCCCGCCGAAGCGGCCGACCATGGCCGCGCGCTGTACGAAGCCGGCTTCCGGATCGTCGAGGTGCCGCTCAACTCGCCCGATCCGTTCGACAGCATCGCGGCGCTGCGCCGTGCGTTGCCCGACGATGCGATCGTCGGCGCGGGCACGGTGCTGCGCGCCGAGTACGTCGATCGCGTGCAGGACGCGGGCGGCGCGCTGATCGTGATGCCGCACAGCGACGCGGCCGTGATCCGCCGCGCCCGTGAGCGCGGGCTGGCGAGCGCGCCGGGCGTCGCGACACCGACCGAAGCGTTCGCGGCGCTGACGAACGGCGCCGACGTGCTGAAGATGTTCCCGGCCGAGCAGCTCGGCGTGACGGTCGTGAAGGCGTGGCGCGCGGTGGTCGACCGCGCGGTGCCGTTGATCCCGGTCGGCGGCATTTCGCCGGACAACATGCAGCCGT
>NZ_BCPP01000608.1:0-4417 GCF_016586125.1 Burkholderia sp. E168m23 | reverse complement strand
TGGACGAGGCCTGAGTCATGTTGCTGGGCACACTCGAAGTCGATTTGTCGACGCGCTCGTTACGACGTGATGGGAAGGCTATCCATGTCGGTTCGCGTGCATTTGACGTGCTCGCGGTACTGTTGTCGGCGGCGGGACGTCTCGTCACGAAAGACGAGTTGATGGCCGCGGTCTGGCCCGGCACGGTAGTTGAAGAAAACAATCTGCAGGTCCATATTTCCGCGTTGCGAAAATTGCTCGGACCGCAACGCGACCTGATTGTGACCGTACCCGGTCGCGGTTACCAACTGACGCAGAGATCCGCCCCGACCGCGAATTTGACGCCGGCTACACCGCCCAGGCAGGCCGACAGCGATATTCCGCGACGGCACGGGGCGCTCACGGGACGCGACAGCCTGGTCTCCAATATTGCGGCAATACTGGACACGACGCATATATTGACACTGGTGGGCGCCGGGGGCGTCGGGAAAACGAGCGCGGCAATCGAAGTTGCTCATGCGGCAGTAAGCGGCCGTTTTGATATCACGCGTTTCGTCGCGCTTTCCGATGCCGCCTCTCCAGAAGCGGTCTTGCAGAAAATCGCGACGGCATTCGGCCTGCCGATACGGGACGACAGGTCGGAGGTCGACGCGCTAGTCGCAGCTTTGCCGCGAGACCGCACGCTGCTGGTGCTGGACAACGCCGAGCACGTCATCGATGCAGTCGCTCGACTGGTCGATTCAGTTTGCATGCGGCTTGGCAACTTGCGGGTACTCGTCACGAGCCGTGAGCCGTTGAGGGTATCAGGTGAGACTGTCTGCCACGTGCGTCCGCTCCAAGTGCCACGTCCGGAGTCATCCATCGCAGAGCTGCTGGATTGTGAGGCAGTGCAGATGTTCTTGCAGCGCGCGCGACAGTCGGGTTGCGACCTTGATACTTTAAGAAAAAGCGCTCGTCTCGTTGGCGATATCTGTCGTCGGCTCGACGGTAATCCACTGGCGATCGAAATGGCAGTCGGGCGTATCGGTGCATTGGGCGTTCGAGGTGTTCACGGATTTCTCGACGATCGCTTCAAGTTGCTGACGCGGGGATACCGGACGGCGCTTGCGCACCACCAGACGTTACAGGCCAGCTTCGATTGGAGCTTTGCGTCGCTGAGCCCGTCGAGTCAGAAGCTCTTGGGCCACGTTGCGGCATTCCAGCGTGCTTTTACTTTCGAGGCATTGCGCGCGCTGGTATGCGATGCGCGGTATACGCTGTCTGACGTTGCCGGCGACATTGCTGAACTGACCGAGAAGTCGCTGGTGAGTGTTGAGCCGGGTAACGGCGAACATCGATTCTTTCTTTCCGAATCCGCCCGAGCATACGCGTTGCAAAAGCGTCGCATCGGAGGGAAGGACATTCGAATGTTCGCGCACTATGCCGGCTACCACTTCAGTGCTTGTGACGAAGCGCCGACCATTGGAACGGATGCGTTCAACGAGAAAGTGGAAGAGCGGGAGCTTGCCTGCGCCATCTGAGCATGTAAGGCAATGGTAGGCCCGGACCCGCTGACGCGGCCTGAACGAATTGCAGCGAGCGGCCGGTCCCGCCCCACGGGCGGCATCGAAATACTCCTTCCCGTCGCGCCCCTCTGTCTCTTCAAGCGTGTGCACGCCAACCGCACCGCCATCGCGGTATGCCTGCGAGGAATGACTGTTATCGACGGCGCGTGCCTTCTTCGAGCGGGCGCTGACCTTCATCATTTGTTCACCGTCAACCACCAGGAGCAAAACGGTGAGCCACTTCCCAACCTACACGATCGATAACGCGCCGGCCGCGTCGAAGGCCAGCCTCGAAGACACGAAGCGCGCCTTCGGCTTCGTCCCCAACCTTCAGGCGCATATGGCGGAATCGCCCGCGCTGCTGGCCGGCTATTCGGCGCTGTGGGATCTGTTCTCGAAAAGCACGCTGACGCCGCACGAGCAACAGGTCGTCTACCTGACCTCGAACTTCGAGAACGACTGCCACTACTGCATGGCCGGTCACAGCACGCTGGCAAAGATGATCAAGATGGACGCAGGCGTGATCGCCTCGCTGCGCGCGGGCACGCCGCTGCCCGATGCCAAGCTCGAAGCGCTGCATCGCTTCACGACGCTCATGGTGCGTGAGCGTGGCTTCGTCCCGGACGCCGATGTCGATGCGTTCCTCGCCGCCGGCTACACCCGTCAGAACGTCCTTGAAGTGATTCTGGGTGTGGCGACCAAGGTGATGAGCAACTACACGAACCACATCGTCCACACCGAACTCGACGGCTTCATGGCTGGTAACGAGTGGACCAAACCGGTCGCTGCCGCTGCCTGAGCCGGGCCTGCGTCGCGTGATCGACGAGGGCATCGGCCACCGCCCGGCGCTCGAAGGTATCGCTGCGGTCGAAGCCGCACGCATTGCCTCAGCGCCAAACGCAGCCTGAACCCACTGATTCGTTCGTTCCTTATTCCTCTATTTCTCTCGACGGAGAATACTCATGTCACTCCAAGACAAACTCGACGCGTTCCGGGTCGACTTCAAGGCAGGCAAGCCGCCGTTCAACGCACCGCCGGAGATTCATCCGGTGATGGAACGCGCCACCGCGGAACTGATTGCGAGCGGGCAAGCGGGTCGCGCGATCAAGGCCGGCGACCGCGCGCCGTCTTTCAAACTGAAAGATCAGGATGGCAACGACGTGTCTTCCGCTGCGTTGCTGGTGAAGGGCCCGCTGGTGGTGACGTTCTATCGCGGCGTCTGGTGCCCATACTGCAATATCGAATTGCAGGCGATCAACGAAGTGCTGCCGGAGATCCGGGCCTACGGCGCGAACGTCGTGGCGATTTCGCCGCAGACGCCGGTCAACAGCCGCAAGGCCGTGCGCACCAACGAACTGGGTTTTCCGGTGCTGAGCGACGTGAACGGTCAGACGGGTGCCGACTTCGGACTGCGTTTCGCGTTGCCCGACTATCTGGTCGAACTGTACAAAAACCTGAAGAACGATCTGCCGGCGTTCAATAACGACCCGAGCTGGACGTTGCCGATGCCCGCTCGCTATGTGATCGGTCAGAATGGCATCGTGCTGTATTCGGAGGTCAACCCCGATTACACGCGCCGTCCGGACCCGTCGGACATGTTCCCGGTTCTGGAAAAAGCCATAGCCAGCGCCTGAGCCTTGTCATTCAACGCTCACAGATCGCCACGCCGCACCGGGGAACCGGTCGCGGCATGTCGATTTCTTCCGGTTCGTAAAGGACATTCGATGACACATCGTACATTTCTCGTAACGGGCGCGACCAAGGGCATTGGTCTCGCGTTGACGGAACGGCTGATTGCCGACGGCCACCATGTAGTGGGTCTCGCGCGCGACGCGAGCGATTTCCCGGGCGAGCTGGTCCGCGTCGATCTGGCCGACCGTGCCGCGACGGGCGCGGTGCTCGATGATCTCGTGCGTCGTCACACGTTCGACGGCGTCGTGAACAATGTCGCGCTGGTCAGGCCGCAGCGTCTGGGTGAGGTCGCGCTGAACGATCTCGACGACGTTCTCGCGCTGAATCTTCATCCTGCCGTGCAGACGGTGCAGGCGCTGCCTCCCGGCATGCGGGCCCGCGGCTGGGGGCGTGTCGTGAACATCTCGAGCCTGACGATTCTGGGGATGACGCAGCGCACCGCGTATGCAGCGGCCAAGGCAGCGCTCGTGAGTTTTGCGCGTTCGTGGGCGTTGGAACTGGCCGGCACGGGCATCACGGTGAATGCCGTCGCGCCCGGCCCAACCGAGACCGCGCTGTTTCGTGCGAACAATCCGCCGGGCAGCGAAGGCGAGAAGCGCTATCTCGCCGCCGTGCCGATGGGCCGTTTCGGCCAGCCGCATGAAATCGCCGCGACGATCGCGTTTCTGCTGTCCGATGCGGCGGCTTTCATGACCGGTCAGACGCTTTACGTCGACGGCGGAGCATCAATCGGCAAGCTCGCTTTCTGAGTGCGGGCCGGCACGACTGCTGCCGGCTGCACCGAGCACCTCTTCGACGAAGGCGATGAACGCTCTTGCCTTCGCACTGACCAGGCGTCCGGCCGGAAAGACTGCCCACAGGTCGATCGCGGGCAATTCCCAGTCGGTCAGTACCGACTGAACCGTGCCGTCGGCGAGTTCCGGCGAGAACATCCATTCCGACGCGATCGCCAGGCCCAGTCCGCCGAGCACCGTCGTACGCATGCCTTCGGCGGCGCTCACGCTGACGCGTCCGGATACGACCACCGCCACTTCCTTGCCGTGCTGGCTGAACGCCCAGGACTCGCCGCCGCCTCGCAATGAATACACGATCACCTGATGCTGACAGAGGTCCGCCGGCGTGGTCGGCACGCCCGCCTCGGCGAGGTAGGCCGGCGTGCCGACCACCAGCCGGCGGCTTTGCGCGATGCGGCGCGCGGTCAT
>NZ_BCPP01000607.1:0-4421 GCF_016586125.1 Burkholderia sp. E168m23 | reverse complement strand
GGATCGGCTCCGCGCGGAACTTGTCGCGGCGGTGGATCACGGTGACCTTCTTCGCTATGCCGGTCAGGTAGAGCGCTTCCTCGACGGCCGTGTTGCCGCCGCCGATCACCGCGACTTCCTGGTTGCGATAGAAGAAGCCGTCGCAGGTCGCGCAGGCCGACACGCCCTTGCCCATGAACGCTTCCTCGGACGGCAGGCCGAGATACTGCGCGGACGCGCCGGTCGCGATGATCAGCGAATCGCACGTGTATTCGCCCGAGTCGCCGATCAGGCGAATCGGCTGCTCGTGCAGTTTCGCGGTGTGGATGTGGTCGAAGACGATTTCGGTGTTGAAGCGCTCCGCGTGCTCCTGGAAGCGCGCCATCAACTCCGGACCTTGCACGCCTTTCGCGTCAGCCGGCCAGTTTTCGACGTCGGTCGTGGTCATCAGCTGGCCGCCCTGCGCGATGCCGGTGATCAGCACCGGGGACAGGTTGGCGCGTGCCGCGTAGACGGCGGCCGTGTAGCCGGCGGGGCCGGAACCGAGAATCAGGACTTTGGCGTGTTTGGGCGTGGACATGTGCGAATCCGTAAAAGGCGGCCGGCGGGCGGGGTAGGGCTCGCCGTGCGATCCGGGGTGACCGGGATGCCGTCATAGATGGGTATCAGACGCGCATTATAAAGGCCCCGTTGCTGCGCTGCCGAACGAGAGTTTCAATCGCGCCGATAGCGTCTCGGGGCGTGCCGTCCGTACGGGCCAGCGCGCCGGGCGGCAGGCTGCCGGGTGACGACGCGCGTTGCCGCGGGTATAGGCTATCCGGCCGGCTTGTGGTGGCCGGCGGCGCCAGTTCGGCGCCCCGTCCCCGTTATGTAACCGTCATTTACACTTGGCGGCGCGGTGCAGCGTTTACAATAAGCGCGATCGAACGACAGGCGGGCGCACGGCCCGTCCTCTTTATACGGATTCATGGCAAAAGCTCCTTATTCCGCCCCGGCACAGGCGTTGCCGCACCGGATGTCGAAGCTCCTCACGGAGATCCGCTGGATTCTCCAGGTCGCGCTCTGCGCCTTTCTGGTGATGGCCCTGCTGAGCTACAGCCGGCGCGATCCGAGCTGGACGCACGCCGCCCAGGTCGATCACATCTCGAACTGGGCCGGCCGCGTGGGCGCGTGGACGGCCGACATCATCCTGCTGCTGTTCGGCCTGTCGGCCTACTGGCTGATCGTGCCGCTCGGGCGGCGCATCGCCGTCAATTACCGCCGCATCACGCGCCACGAGGCGATTCCCGACGAACCGGAGCGGCCGATCGGCTGGCTCACCGAAATCTTTGCGTTCGTGCTGGTCGTGCTCGCCTGTGACGGCATCGAGGCGCTGCGCATGTGGTCGCTGAAGGTGCAGTTGCCGCGTGCGCCGGGCGGCGTCGTCGGCGAGGCCGTCGCGGGCGCGATGTCGCATGCGTTCGGCTTCACGGGCGGCACGCTGCTGCTGCTGATCGCGCTCGCGATAGGCCTGTCGCTGTATTTCCGCTTCTCGTGGCTGTCGGTCGCCGAGCGCGTCGGCGGCGCGATCCTGTCCGCCGTCAACGTCGCGAAGCTGCGCCGCGAGGCCGAGCGCGACCGCAAGCTCGGCGAGGCCGCGGCGGTGCGCCGCGAAGGCAAGGTCGAAGAGGAGCGCGTGCGCATCGAGGATCACGAGCCGGTGACGATCGTGCCGCCGGTCGTCACACCGGCGAAGTCCGAGCGCGTCGAGCGCGAGCGCCAGGTGCCGCTCTTCACCGACCTGCCGGGCGATTCGACGCTGCCGCCGGTGTCGCTGCTCGACCCCGCGCCGAAGACGCAGGAAGCGATTTCCGCCGATACGCTCGAATTCACGTCGCGCCTGATCGAGAAGAAGCTGAAGGACTTCGGCGTCGAGGCGAGCGTCGTCGCCGCGTATCCGGGCCCGGTCGTCACGCGCTACGAGATCGAGCCGGCCACCGGCGTGAAGGGCAGCCAGATCGTCAATCTCGCGAAGGATCTCGCGCGCTCGCTGTCGCTCGTGTCGATCCGCGTGGTCGAGACGATCCCCGGCAAGAACTACATGGCGCTCGAGCTGCCGAACCAGCGCCGCCAGACGGTGCACCTGTCCGAGATCATCGGCTCCGAGGTGTATGCGGCCGCATCGTCGGCACTGACGCTGAGCCTCGGCAAGGACATCGGCGGCAAGCCGGTGTGCGCGGATCTCGCGAAGATGCCGCACCTGCTGGTGGCCGGTACGACCGGCTCGGGCAAGTCGGTCGGGATCAACGCGATGATCCTGTCGCTGCTGTACAAGGCCACCGCCGAGCAGGTGCGCCTGATCCTGATCGATCCGAAGATGCTCGAAATGAGCGTCTACGAAGGCATTCCGCACCTGCTGTGCCCGGTCGTCACCGACATGCGCCAGGCCGGTCATGCGCTGAACTGGACGGTCGCGGAGATGGAGCGCCGCTACAAGCTGATGAGCAAGCTCGGCGTGCGCAACCTCGCGGGCTACAACAACAAGATCGACGAGGCGGCGAAGCGCGAGGAGAAGATCCCGAACCCGTTCAGCCTGACGCCGGACGATCCGGAGCCGCTCGGCCGCCTGCCGAACATCGTCGTCGTGATCGACGAGCTGGCCGACCTGATGATGGTCGTCGGCAAGAAGGTCGAGGAGCTGATCGCGCGGATCGCGCAGAAGGCGCGCGCGGCCGGCATCCACCTGATTCTCGCGACGCAGCGCCCGTCGGTCGACGTGATCACCGGCCTGATCAAGGCGAACGTGCCGACGCGGATCGCGTTCCAGGTGTCGTCGAAGATCGACTCGCGCACGATTCTCGACCAGATGGGCGCCGAATCGCTGCTCGGGATGGGCGACATGCTCTACCTGCCGCCGGGCTCGGGGCTGCCGGTGCGCGTGCACGGCGCGTTCGTCGCCGACGACGAGGTGCATCGCGTCGTCGAGAAGCTCAAGGAGCAGGGCGAGCCGAACTACGTCGAGGGCCTGCTCGAAGGCGGCACCGCCGACGGCGACGAGGGCTCGGCCGGCGCGGGAACCGGCGAAGGCGGCGGCGAGTCTGATCCGCTGTACGACCAGGCGGTCGAGATCGTCATCAAGAACCGCCGCGCGTCGATCTCGCTCGTGCAGCGCCATCTGCGGATCGGCTATAACCGTGCGGCGCGGCTGCTCGAGCAGATGGAGCAGTCGGGGCTCGTGTCGGCGATGTCGTCGAGCGGCAACCGCGAAATTCTTGTGCCGGCGCGCGACGCGGAATGAGTCCGCGGCGCCCGCAGCGCCGGCCACCCAGGGAGAAAACCGCAATATGCAGCAACTTTCGTTCGTCCCATCCCTTCGTTCGACGCGGCGCTGGCTCGGCGCGGCGCTCGCCGGCGCGTCGCTGATGCTCGCGGCGACGCACGCGTTCGCGGGCGGCACCGAGCAACTGAAGGCCTTCGTGTCGCAAGTGCGTTCGGCGAAGGGCGATTTCACGCAGCAGATCGTCAAGGCGCCGGCCAAGGGCGCGAGCGCCGCGCAGGCCGCGCCGAAGCCCACCGACAATTCGAGCGGCACGTTCGTGTTCGCGCGGCCCGGCAAGTTCATCTGGACGTACCAGAAGCCTTACCAGCAGGTGCTGCAGGCCGACGGCGACAAGCTCTACGTGTACGACCGCGACCTGAACCAGGTCACCGAGCGCAAGCTGAACGGCGCACTGGGCGCGAGCCCGGCCGCGATCCTGTTCGGCAGCAACGATCTCGACAAGAACTACACGTTGCGCGATGCGGGCGAGAAGGGCGGCATCGACTGGCTCGAGATGCTGCCGAAGGCGCAGGACACGCAGTTCCAGCGGATCGGCATCGGCTTCCGCAACGGCACGCTCGCCGCGATGGAGCTGCACGACGTGTTCGGCAACGTCACGCTGCTGACCTTCACGAACATCCAGACGAACCCGCCGCTGAAGGGCGATACGTTCAAGTTCGTCGTGCCGAAGGGCGCGGACGTGATCAACGGCTGATCTCCGTTGCACGTTTTCCCGACACGGGCCTGCCGGCGACGGCAGGCCCGTGTTGTTTTGAGAGCGGGTGCCAGACACGGGTACCAGACGCGGGTGCCGGCGCGGGCGCCGGACACGGGTATTGGGCGTGAGCACTGCACCCCCGAGCCCGGCGGCGCGCTCGCGCGGCTGTCATAATGTCGGGTCCGGCGGCCGGTTCGGCCGCGACCGTTTGATGTGGAGCGAGGGTTCATGTCCGACCTGTTTCAAGTCGAGCCGCGCCGCCCGCTCGCCGAGGCGCTGCGGCCGAAAACGCTCGCCGAGGTGATCGGCCAGACGCATTTGCTGGGCGAAGGCAAGCCGCTGCGGCTCGCGTTCGAATCGGGCAAGCCGCATTCAATGATCCTGTGGGGGCCGCCCGGCGTCGGCAAGACGACGCTCGCGCGGCTC
>NZ_BCPP01000606.1:0-4428 GCF_016586125.1 Burkholderia sp. E168m23 | reverse complement strand
AACGCCCGCATCCAGCTCAACGGCGAGCTGGCGGCCGGCGTCGCGAAAAGCTACCTGAAAGCGAAGGGTTTCGTGAAATGACGGAGCGTGCGGCCGCGTCCGCGCGGCGCGTCACGCTCGACAAGGTCGGCATCCTGATCGGCATCCTGACGATCGTCGCCGTGTTCGGCCTGTCGTTCGCGGTGCTGCGGCCGAACCGGATCGCGGCCGGCACCGGGCTGTCGGTGTTCGCCGCGCTGCCGCCGATGCAGGGCGCCGCGCTCGCCGCGCTGTGGACCGTCGGCGCGCTGTGGGCGATGACGGCGAGCCGCCCCGCGTGGCGGCTCGCGGCCGGCTGCGCGGGGCTCGCGACGCTCGCGTATGCGGTCGGCGCGGCTGCGACGCATGTCGTCGCGCCCGACGACATGCTGGCCCGCGTGTCGCCCGATGCCGGCGTCTGGCTGCTGCTGTTCGCGTGGGCCGTGCTGATCGCCGACGCGCTCGCACGCCTCGCGTTCGGCCCATGGCGGCGCCTCGCCGCGCTCGCCGTCGCGATAGCAGCAGTTTCCGTGCCGCTCGCGAGCGGCTGGTGGGACGGCCTCTCCGTGATGCGCGAATACGCGGTGCGCAGCGACGATTTCTGGCGCGAGGCGATCCGTCACGTGTCGCTCGCGGGCGGCTCGGTCGCCGCCGCGCTCGTCGCGGGCGTGCCGCTCGGCATCGCCTGCGCGCGCATCGCAACGGTGCGCACCGTCGCGATGCCCGTACTCAATATCGTGCAGACGATCCCCAGCATCGCGATGTACGGGCTGATGATGGCGCCGCTCGGCCTGCTCGCCGCGCACGTGCCGCTTGCGGCCGCGCTCGGCATTCGCGGGATCGGCGTCGCGCCGGCCGTGCTCGCGCTGTTCCTGTATTCGCTGCTGCCGATCGCATCGAGCGTCGTGGTCGGGCTCGAACAGGTGCCGCCGCACGTGACCGAAGCGGCCCGCGCGATGGGCATGACGCGCATGCAGCGGCTGCTGCGCGTCGATCTCGTGCTCGCGCTGCCGGTGATCCTGAGCGGCGTGCGCATCGTGCTCGTGCAGAACATCGGCCTGACCGCGGTGGCCGCGCTGATCGGCGGCGGCGGATTCGGCACCTTCATCTTCCAGGGGATCGGGCAATCGGCCGCCGATCTCGTGCTGCTCGGCGCGATCCCGACGATCGCGCTCGCACTGGCGTCCGCGGTCGTGTTCGAAGCCGCGACGTCGCTCGCGAAAGGGCGTGCAGGATGATCGAGATCGAACGGGTCGGCAAACGCTTCGGCGACGCGCTCGCCGTCGACGACGTATCGCTGACGGTGCAGCGCGACACGATCACCGCGCTCGTCGGCGCATCGGGCAGCGGCAAGTCGACACTCCTGCGCATGATCAACCGGCTGATCGCGCCGACCAGCGGCACGATCCGCATCGACGGCGTCGATACGGCGACCGTCGCGCCCGAGCAATTGCGGCGCGGTATCGGCTACGCGATCCAGGGGCATGGGCTGTTTCCGCACTGGAGCGTCGCGCGCAACATCGCGACCGTGCCGCGCCTGCTCGGCTGGCCGGCCGAGCGCATCGACGCGCGCGTGAACGAACTGCTCGACCTGTTCCATCTCGCGCCGGCCGAGTTCGCGGGCAAGCTGCCGCACGAACTGTCGGGCGGCCAGCAGCAGCGTGTCGGCGTGGCGCGCGCACTCGCCGCCGAGCCCGCGATCCTGCTGATGGACGAACCGTTCGGCGCGCTCGATCCGATCATCCGCAACAAGGCGCAGGACGACCTGTTCGCGCTGCAGCGCCGCCTCGGCATCACGGTCGTGATCGTCACGCACGATATCGAGGAAGCGCTGAAGCTCGGCGACACGATCGCGGTGATGGACGGCGGCCGGCTGCTGCAGGTCGCATCGCCGGCCGAGATTCTCGGCGGCCCGGCACCGGGTGTGGTCGAACAGCTCGTCGCGGGCGTCGACCGGCCGCTGCGCCTGCTCGCGCTGACGCCGATCGACACCGTGGCCGAAGCCGGCCACGTCGATGGCGAACCGATCGCCGCGACGCGCACGCTGCGCGATGCGGTGTCCGAATTGTTGTGGCGCGGTGTCGATGCGCTGCCCGTGGACGATACGGCCAACGGCACCCCCAACGCACGCGGCCCCCGCCGCATCACGCTCGACGCGATCCGCGCACACGCGAGGAAGCCTGCATGACGACCTGCGGCAACGTGCAGTTCCAGCAGTCGTCACTTCCCGCGTACGTCGCCCGCGCGGCCGCGCTCGTGCTGCTGCTCGTGCTGCTGTTGCGCCCCGCGTGGCTGCAGGGTCTGTTCGCGCCGTTCGCGGACAACGGCGCGCCGGTGATCTACGATCGCGCGAGCCTGCTCGACCTCACGCTCGCGCATCTCGGCACGGTCGCGCTGTCGAGCCTGATCGGTACGATCGTCGCGGTCGCGGCCGGCATCGCGGTCACGCGGCCGTTCGGCGCGGATTTCCTGCCGGTCGCGCGAAGCGTCGTCGATATCGGCCAGACCTTCCCGCCGGTCGCCGTGCTCGCGCTCGCCGTGCCGGCCGTCGGCTTCGGCTTGAAGCCGGTGCTGATCGCGCTCGTGCTGTACGGGCTCCTGCCGATTTTCGAAAGCACGATCGCGGGGCTCGAGGACGTGCCGCGCGACGTCGTCGACGCCGCGCGCGGGATGGGGATGAGCGGCTGGCAGCAACTGGTGTCCGTCGAGCTGCCGCTCGCGTTCCCGGTGATCGTCAACGGCATCCGCCTCGCGGTCGTGATCAATCTCGGCACGGCGACGATCGGCTCGACGGTGGCCGCGCGCGGGCTCGGCGACGTGATCATCGCGGGCCTGCAGACGTCGAACACCGCGTTCGTGCTGCAAGGCGGCGTGATCGTCGGCTTGCTCGCGGTGCTCGTCAGCGATGCGATCGGCGCGATTGCGCGGGCGGCGAGCGCGCGGCGCGCGTAGAAGCCGTCACGGAATTTTTCGAAGGAGCAACCATGGCTGTGCTCGACACCGGCCCGTTTTTTCATGGCACGAAAGCGGATTTGCGGATCGGCGACTTGCTGACGGCAGGCTTCCGATCGAATTACCGGCATGACGTCGTGATGAATCACATTTATTTCACGGCCCTGCCCAAAGGCGCCGGCCTGGCTGCGGAAATGGCCAAAGGCGATGGTCGGCCGCGGGTCTACATCGTCGAGCCCACTGGCGAATTCGAAAACGACCCGAACGTCACGGACAAGAAATTCCCCGGCAATCCGACGCGATCGTATCGAAGCACATCGCCTTTGAAGATCGTCGGCGAACTCGATCGCTGGGAACCGTACGATCCGGAGTTCATCCAGCAACTCAGAATCCGCATCGAAACCGGTATCGGCGAGATCATCAACTAGCGTTTCGTTCGCGCCGATTCGCAAATCGGGCCCGAACTGCCGCCGGAATGGGACACGCGAGCCGACGACATTTCCGCGATACCGCGGGCGAATCGCAGGAAAGGACGGAAGCGCCCGGTTCATCCGGACTCCGATGCGTGTCCGCGCAACGATCGGCGCGTCGATCATCGCGAATGTGACAAGCCTACACGTCGCTTTCATTCGAACCCGCCCTCGACCACCCACCGCGATTGGTCGATATACTATGCGCCTCCCATTTCCCCGCACTCCACCATGCGACGACGGTTCTTCTGGCTGATCGTGCTTTCGCTCGGCATTGCGCAGCACGCCGCGGCGCAGCAGGCGCCCGCCTTGCCTGCCTCTGCGCCCGAAGCAGCCGCATCCGCGCCAGGCGATGCATCCGCACCGCTCGCCAACGATCAGCCTAACGAAGCAAACCGCCGCATCACGTCCTACCTGACGAAGAAATTCGGCGTCGCGAAGGAACGCGCCGCGAAGCTCGCCGATATCGTGAGCGTCACTGCGACGAAATATTCGCTGCCGCCGGCACTCGTTTACGCGATTATTTCGATCGAATCGCGCTTCCAGGAAAAGGCACGCGGCCAGCATGGCGCGACCGGGTTGATGCAGGTCGTGCCGTCCGCGCACCGCGGCATGCTGCGCAACGTGAAGGATTTGACGGAGCCGAATGCGAACGTCGAAGTCGGCTCGCGCATTCTGTCGGGCTACGTGAAGGCGGCCGGCGGCAACGTGCAGGCCGGGCTGAAGAGCTACAGCGGCGGATCGAGTGCGTATGCGGCGAAAGTGATGCAGCGGGTCGATTCGTTCCGGTTCGTGCTCGAACCCGAGGACGACGCGAAAAGCGCGAATACCGCGAACGACGCGAACAACGCGAAGGCGCACATGGTGCCGGTCAGCGATCCGTCACCGGCGCCGGCCGCGAACCGCAACACGAAGTAAGTGCATGCAGGAACGTAAACGAGTACGGCGGCGCATTCGCGCCGCCGCCCCATGGAATCGCCGGATCACC
>NZ_BCPP01000605.1:0-4439 GCF_016586125.1 Burkholderia sp. E168m23 | reverse complement strand
ACTCGTGAAGGAACCCGATGAAAGTCAAACGGATCGTCGCCAACGTCGACACGCGCTCGATCGACGATGCAAAGCGCTTCTATCAACGGATCTTCGGTCTCGACCTGCTGATGGACCACGGCTGGATCGCGACCTACGGCAACGCCGAGCAGATGGACGTGCAGATCAGCTTTGCGTCGCACGGCGGATCGGGCACGCCGACGCCCGATCTGTCGATCGAGGTCGACGATGTCGATGAAGCGCTCGCGCGGGTCCGGGCGGCCGGCATTTCCGTCGAATACGGGCCGGCCGACGAGCCGTGGGGCGTGCGGCGGTTTTACGTGCGCGACCCGTTCGGCAAGCTCGTCAACGTGCTCGCGCATCGCTGACCGGCGACGGCGAACCGGGCACGCCGGCGGTCACGCATGCAACGCCAGCCCTTTCACCGCCTTGTCGACGGCCTTCTTCGGCCCGTGCAATGCCAGGCCGACCAGATCGGGATTGTCCGCATCCTCGGCGCGAAACGCCGCGCGGTTGGCCGCATCGTGCCCGGTCGAAAACATCGCGCGCACGTAGGGCACGATCGTCAGTTCGCGCGACAGCGCCTGCCGGTGCGCGGCCTGCAATCCGTTCAGATCGGCCGCGAACACCAGCATCGGCTGGCCCCGCATCCGGCTATAGCGGCGCCCGGCCGCATCCTCGTAAGGCTCGCCCAGTGCGTCCGGCGCACCGGCCGCGACGCCCGTCGCGAGAAACGCGACCACGTTGAGTTTTTGCCACGCGGCGAGATCGTCGCGCACGATCAGCGCTACTTTGGTATCGAACATGCTTGCTCCTCGTTGGAGCGCCCATGATCGGACGTCGTGCGCGATCAGTCTGGAACGTTTGTGCAGAGTTGCCGGTACGCGGCCGGCGTGATCCGGTACGCGCGGCGAAACCAGCGGCCGAGGTGGCTCTGGTCCGCGAAGCCGACGTCGGCGGCCGCCTGTGCGGGCGTGCGGCCGGCAGCCAGCAGCTTGCGCGCGGCGCGCAGCCGCAAGCGCACGAGGTATGCGTGCGGCGACGTGCCGAACGCACGCTGGAACATCCGCGTCAGCCGGAACCGGTCGATGCCGGCGACGCTCGCGAGTTCGTCGAGGCCGAGGTTGCCGTCCATGTGTGCGTGCAGCAGGTCGCGTACGCGCGCGATCGCGGGCGGCACGACGCCGCTTTCCAGTGCGAGCGGGCCGCCCAGTTGACTGCCGAGCCGTATCAGCAGGCGGTCGAGCGTCTGGTCGCGCGCGAGCCGGCCTTCGTTGTCGTGGATCGCGAAGAACGCGTTCCGGATCGCGTCGACGAGGCCGCGATCGTCGACGAGCGTATGGCCGAACGTGGCTTCGACGCTGCCGAGGCCCGGCAGGTCGAGCCGGCGCGCGGCGCGCTCGACCCACGCTTGCGGCAGGTACAGCATCCCGTACGTGAAGCCTCCCGCCTCAGGCGCGTGGCCGTCGTGCATCGCGCCCGGCTCGATCAGGATCGCGCGGCCCGGCACGCTGGTATGCAGCGAGCGGTGGCACTGAAAGCGCTGCACGCCCTGTTCGGTGAAGCCGACCAGCATGTCGTCGTGATCGTGCGCATCGTACGCATGGCCGTTGAAATGCGCGTGCAGGCATCTCGATGCCGGTTTCCGCGTCGCGGCGCGCGACGAGCCAGTGGTCGGTCGTGCCCACGGCCTTGGCGTCGGTCGTCATCGGGGGCCTCGACCGTCGTCGTGGCGCGACGAAACGGGGTGGCGGGTGGCGGAACAGGGAGGACGGGTGCGGGTCATGATTCGCTCACCATCGCTTGTTCGTCGCGCGCATATTGCGCGGGCGGCCGGCCGACGTGCCGCGCGAACGCGACGCTGAAGGTGCTCGCCGAGCTGTAGCCGACGCGCGCCGCGATCTCCGCGATGCGCCCTTCGTTGCGGCGGAGCAGATCCTTCGCGAGCGCCATGCGCCATGTCAGCAGGTACTCCATCGGCGCGACGCCGACCGCGCGGCTGAAGCGTTCGAAGAACGTCGAGCGCGACAGCGCGGCTTCCTTCGCGAGTTCGACGATCGTCCACGGATGGGCGGGGCGCTCGTGCATCCGGCGCAGCGCGGCCGCGAGGCGGCTGTCGGCGAGCCCGCGCACGAGGCCGGGCGATGCATGCGTGCCGGTCGTGAAGCGCATCGCCTCGATCAGCAGCACTTCCAGCAGGCGCGCCAGCACGATCTCGCGGGCCGGCCGCTGCGCGCGCGATTCGTCGCGCACCAGTTGCACGAGCGTGGTCAGCCGCGGCTCGCCGCGTACGTGCACGAAGCGGGGCAGCAACGACACCAGCAGCGCCGCGTCGGGCGAACCGAAGCTGCAGTTGCCGGCCATCATCCGCGTGTCGACCGGATTGGCCGGATCGCCGATCCGGTATTCGCCGTGGTCGAGCATGACGGGCGGCGCGGTGTCGACGCCCGGCGGCGGCGGTTCGAGGCTCGACATCGCCACGCCGTAGGCCGCCGGAATCAGCATGAAATCGCCGGCCAGCAGCTCGATCGGCGCGTGCCCGTCGATCGCGATCCGGCACCCGCCGTCGAGGACCGCGCAATAGAACGGCTCGCCGGCGACCGTGCGGCTGATCGCCCACGGGCTCGCGCCACGGACGTACTTCGAGTACCGCGCGCCCGGTTGCAGCAGCGTCACGACTTCGGTCAGTGGGTCGATCATGGTCGGACTCTCGCAAAAGAAAAGCGGATTGTCGATTGTAGCGAATACGGTTCCGGCCATCTATCGTACGGACACATGCTCAACACACCCGAGGAGTTCGCATGAAGACCGTACTGATTACCGGCTGTTCCTCCGGCTTCGGCCTCGAAATCGCGCGCCATTTCCTGGCGCGCGACTGGCAGGTCGTCGCGACGATGCGCAAGCCGAACGACGACGTGCTGCCGCCGTCGGAGCGCTTGCGCGTGCTGCCGCTGGACGTGACGAACGCGGACAGCATTCGCGCCGCGATCGACGCCGCCGGCCCGATCGACGTGCTCGTCAACAACGCGGGCGTCGGCGCGGCCGCACCGGCCGAACTCCTGCCGCTCGACACGGTGCGCGCGCTGTTCGACACCAATACGATCGGCACGATCGCGGTGACGCAGGTCGTGCTGCCGCAGTTTCGCGCGCGCGGGGCCGGCGTGGTCGTGAACGTCACGTCGAGCGTCACGCTGAAAGCGCTGCCGCTGGTCAGCGCGTATCGCGCGAGCAAGGCGGCAGTCAATGCCTATACCGAATCGATGGCGGCCGAGCTCGAGCCGTTCGGCGTGCGCGCGCATCTCGTGCTGCCGGGCCGCGCGCCCGACACGCGTTTCTCCGACAACGCACGAGCCAACATGCACGGCTTCGAGCACGAGGCGTATGCGGATTTCGTCGGCAAGGCCGTCGCGCGGATGCTCGATGCGTCGGGGCCGATCACCCACGCGCAGGACGTCGCCGAAGCCGTGTGGCGCGCGGCGACCGATCCGTCCAGCCCGATGCGCATGCCGGCCGGCGCCGATGCGCAGGCGTGGGCGGCGGAAGCGGGTTGATCGAGCGTCAATCCGTCGCGCCGGCCGGTTGAGCCGGCGCGACGGACCGCGTGACGGAGAGAACGGCGTTACGTTACAGCGCGCGCTCGATCGCCTGCTCCAGCAGCGACAGGCCGAGGTCGATCTCTTCGTCGCTGACGGTCAGCGGCGGCGCGATCCGGAACACGCCGCCCATGCCGGGCAACTGCACGATGTTCATGCTGAGCCCGAGCTTCATGCACTCGCGCGTGATCTTCGCGCCGAGCCCGTCCGCCGGCTCCTTGGTGCGGCGATCCTTGACGATCTCGACGCCGAGCAGCAGCCCGCGTCCGCGCACGTCGCCGATGCAGTCGAAGCGCTCCATCAGGTCGAGCAGGCCGCGCCGCAGCCGCTCGCCCATCGTGTTGGCGCGCGCGACGAGGCCGTCGCGCTGCACGACGTCGAGCACGCGCAGGCCGACCGCCGCCGGCAGCGGGTCGGACACGTGGGTCGTATAGAACAGGTAGCCGAGCTCGTGCGCGCGTTCCTCGATGGCCGCGGACGTGACCATTGCCGCGAGCGGCAGCCCGGCGCCGAGCGTCTTCGACAGCGTCAGGATGTCGGGCGTCACGCCGTCGCGCTGGCACGCGAACATCGTGCCGGTGCGGCCGACGCCCGTCTGCGCCTCGTCGAGGATCAGCAGCATGCCGCGTTCCTCGCACTTGCGCTTGAGCGCGGCCATATAGCCGTTCGGCAACTCGATGATCCCGCCCGAACTGAGGATCGGCTCCGCGATGAACGCGGCAAGATTGCCGCTCGACTGGCGGTCGATCAGGTCGAACGCGTAGTCGAGCTCGGCGAGCGGGTCGTACGCGCCGTTGCGCTCGAAGCGCGGCCGGTACGTGAACGGGGCCGGAATCGCGAACGAAC
>NZ_BCPP01000604.1:0-4444 GCF_016586125.1 Burkholderia sp. E168m23 | reverse complement strand
CGAGCGACGTCGAGCAGGCACTCGCGTTGCTCGCCGACGCCGCGAAGGACGTGCCGCGCGTGCTGGCCGAGCCGGTGCCGACGCCGTACCTCGTGGGGTTCGGCGCGGACGGCATCGATCTGGAGCTCGGCTTCTGGATCGAGGATTCGGCGAAAGGCACGTCGGGCGTGCGCTCGAGCGTGAACCGCAACATCTGGCGGCTGTTCAGCGAGCACGGGATCTCGATTCCGTTTCCGCAGCGCGAAGTGCGCGTGGTCGGGCTGCCGGACGGCTTTCCCGCGGCGGCGGGCGTGGCGGCCGGGCTCGATCCGGCGCTTGC
The DNA here is from genome assembly GCF_016586125.1 of Burkholderia sp. E168m23. Classification (NCBI taxonomy): domain Bacteria; kingdom Pseudomonadati; phylum Pseudomonadota; class Betaproteobacteria; order Burkholderiales; family Burkholderiaceae; genus Burkholderia; species Burkholderia sp. E168m23. The sequence goes on along the minus strand of NZ_BCPP01000604.1, from coordinate 4,125 downwards.
CGATGGTGCGCAGGACAGGCGCGCGCCGGCGGCGTAGCGGCCACGGGCGGTCAATCGTACCGATTTCGCGGTCGAAACCGGATCACGGGCCTTTCCCAGTCCGGACATGGACCGCGCGGATTGCGTCAGGGCAAGAAAATATTCATTTTTTACAAAGACTTGGAACGGTTGAAGTAAAATTCTGGTCTACACGCGGTATGCTTTCATTCTTCTGACGCCGGTGCGGCGTCGCTCTCATCACAGGTAACTGCCTTGTTGAATTCCCTGCTCGATTTTCTTTCCCACGGGCTCCTGCGTTTTTCGTGGTGGCAGGTCGCGTTGTTCGCGCTCGCCGTCACGCACGTCACGATCATCGGCGTGACCGTCTACCTGCACCGCTGCCAGGCGCACCGCGCGCTGGAGCTGCATCCGATCGCGAGCCACTTCTTCCGTTTCTGGCTGTGGATGACCACCGGCATGCTGACCGGCCAGTGGGCCGCGATTCACCGCAAGCACCACGCGAAGTGCGAGACCGAGGAAGATCCGCACAGCCCGCAGACGCGCGGCATCTGGAAGGTGTTCCTCGAGGGCGCCGAGCTGTATCGCGCGGAAGCGAAGAACGAAGAAACGATGCGCAAGTTCAGCCACGGCACGCCGAACGACTGGCTCGAGCGCAACGTCTACTCGAAGTACCCGATTCTCGGCATCAGCATGATGATGGTGATCGACGTCGCGCTGTTCGGCGTGCTCGGCCTCACCGTGTGGGCCGTGCAGATGGTGTGGATCCCGTTCTGGGCGGCGGGCGTCGTCAACGGCTTCGGTCACTTCTGGGGCTATCGCAATTTCAACTCGGCCGACGCGAGCACGAACCTGTTCCCGTGGGGCATCGTGATCGGCGGCGAAGAGCTGCACAACAACCACCACACGTTCGCGACGTCGGCGAAGCTGTCGAACAAGTGGTACGAGTTCGACATCGGCTGGATGTACATCCGCATCATGTCGGCATTCGGTCTCGCGAAGGTGAAGAAGGTCGCGCCGACGCCGCGCCTGAACAAGCCGAAGACGGTGCTCGACCAGGAAACGCTGCAGGCCGTGCTGTCGAACCGCTACGAAGTGATGGCGCGTTACGGCAAGGCCGTGAAGCGTGCGTACCGCCAGGAGCTCGCGCACCTGAAGGAACTCGGTTCGAGCGAGAAGTACCAGTTGATGCGCGGCGCGCGCAAATGGTTCCACAAGGACGCCGACGGCCTCGACGAGCCGCAGAAGAAGCTGCTGCCGGAAATCTTCGCGAACAGCCAGAAGCTGCATACGTACTTCCAGCTGCGCCAGGATCTCGCCGCGATCTGGGATCGTTCGACCGCCTCGCGCGAACAGCTTCTCGCGCAATTGCAGGATTGGTGCCATCGCGCAGAACAAAGCGGCATCAAGGCGCTGCAGGAATTCGCGACACGCCTGCGTCGCTACGCCTGATTCGAAATCGATTAGAATCTCAGGACGTCACAAACCCCGCGTTGGCGGGGTTTTTTCATTTGGGCCGCCGGTTTTTGACGGACCGGCAGCACCGGGATTGGTATGAGGCTTGGGGCCGGCGTAAGTGTTGAAGCACTCACTCCGGCTGACCGCGAAGCATGGGACCCAAGTAAGCGCTGAAGCGCTAACTTGGGTCGACCGCATAGCATGGGGCATGAGTAAGCGCTGAAGCGCTAACTCCTGCCGACCGCGAAGCATGGGGCCGGAGTAAGTGCTAAAGCACTCACTCCGGCCGACAGGAGATATGGAGATGCAATCGACGATCAAACCCGTCGAGTACGACCGGCCCGTCGCAGCAGGGACCGTGTGCGGCGTCGGACAGGCATGGGCCAAGGTGCCCGACGCGCCGTCCGCCGAGGAGCGCGCTGCGCTGAAGGCACGCATCAAGGCGCTGCTCGCCCGTGAAAAGGCCGTGCTCGTCGCCCACTACTACGTGGATGCCGAACTGCAGGAACTGGCCGACGAAACGGGCGGCTGCGTGGCCGATTCGCTCGAAATGGCCCGCTTCGGCCGTGACCACGACGCGCAGACGCTGATCGTTGCCGGCGTGCGCTTCATGGGCGAAACCGCGAAGATCCTGAGCCCGAACAAACGGATCCTGATGCCCGATCTCGATGCGACCTGTTCGCTCGACCTCGGCTGCCCGGTCGACGAATTCTCGGCATTCTGCGATGCGCATCCGGACCGTACCGTCGTCGTCTACGCGAACACCAGCGCTGCCGTGAAGGCGCGCGCGGACTGGATGGTCACGTCGTCGATCGGTCTCGAGATCGTGGCCGACCTGCACGCGCGCGGCGAAAAGATCATCTGGGCGCCGGACCGTCATCTCGGCAGCTATATCCAGAAGAAGACCGGCGCGGACATGCTGCTGTGGCAGGGCTCGTGTCTCGTCCACGACGAATTCAAGGGCATCGAGCTCGACCTGCTGCGCGCCGAATATCCGGACGCGAAGGTGCTCGTCCACCCCGAGTCGCCGGAAAACGTCGTCGCGCAGGCCGATGTCGTCGGTTCGACCACGCAATTGATCGACGCGGCCGTCAAGTTCGATGCGAAGCGTTTCATCGTCGCGACGGATCTCGGCATCCTGCACAAGATGCAGCTGGCCGCGCCCGGCAAGACCTTCATTGCCGCGCCGACGGCCGGCAACAGCGCGACCTGCAAGAGCTGCGCGCACTGCCCGTGGATGGCGATGAACGGCCTCGCGAACCTCGCCGACGTGCTCGAACGCGGTCACAACGAGATCTTCGTCGATCCCGCGATCGGCGAGCGTGCGCGTTTGCCGATCGACCGGATGCTCGAATTCGCGGCTGCGCACAAGAAGCGCGTGCAGGCGAGCGGCGATCTGCAGCGCGACCAGTCGCTGTTCGCGAACGTGGGGGCGGCATGAGCAACGCCGTATCCCCGCTGTTCGAAGCCGTCCGCGCCCAATACGGCGCGGCATTCGACGAAGCGATCGCGCGTAACGTGGCCGACGCGATCGCCGAAGACGTCGGCACCGGCGACCAGACCGGGCGGCTCGTGCCGGCCGGCGAGCGGCGCCGTGCGCGGATCATCGTGCGCGAGGAAGCCGTGCTGTGCGGCGTACCGTGGTTCGAGGGCGTGATCGCCCGGATCGATTCGTCGATCGTCGTGCAATGGCGCTATCGCGAAGGCGACCGGATGACGCCTGATTCGATCGTCTGCGAACTCGAAGGGCCGGCGCGCGCGTTGCTGACGGCCGAGCGCAACGGGCTGAATTTCCTGCAACTGCTGTCGGGTGTCGCGACGGCGACGCGCCGTTACGTCGAACGCGTCGAAGGCACGCGCGCGAAGATCCTCGATACGCGCAAGACGCTGCCGGGGCTGCGGCTCGCGCAGAAGTACGCAGTGCGCGTGGGCGGCGGCGAGAACCAGCGGCTCGCGCTGTACGACGGCATCCTGATCAAGGAGAACCACATCGCGGCGGCAGGCGGTGTCGGCGAGGCGCTCGATGCGGCGTTCGCGCTGGAGTCAGGTGTGCCGGTGCAGATCGAAGTCGAGACGCTCGCGCAGCTCGACACGGCGCTCGCGCATCGCGCGCAGTCGGTGCTGCTCGACAACTTCACGCTCGACATGATGCGCGAAGCGGTGCGCGTGGCGGATGGCAAGGCCGTGCTCGAAGTCTCCGGCGGCGTCAATTTCGATACGGTGCGTGCGTTCGCGGAGACGGGCGTCGATCGGATCTCGATCGGCGCGCTGACGAAGGACGTGCGGGCGACCGACTATTCGATGCGAATCGTCGACTGACCGAACGTCGTCCGATCAGACAAAAAGCCGTTGGCGCGCAAACGCCAACGGCTTTTTTCTTGTGCTGCGGCCGCCGCCGGGCAGGGCGGCGCGCCGCTCAGCGGCGCACGCGCGGCGTGAGCACGCTCGGCAACGCCTTCGGCAGCGTATGCGGCCAGTCGCGGCTGTAGTGCAACCCGCGGCTTTCGCGGCGGGAGTGCGCACTCTTGACGATCAGCGTGGCCACGTCGACCAGGTTGCGCAGTTCGAGCAGATCGCGTGTCACGCGGAAGTTCGCGTAGTACTCGTGGATCTCGTCGCGCAGCAGCGACAGGCGATGTTTCGCGCGTTCGAGGCGCTTGTCGGTGCGCA
>NZ_BCPP01000603.1:0-4443 GCF_016586125.1 Burkholderia sp. E168m23 | reverse complement strand
CGTCCGCATCATGATAGGAAATGACCGTACAACTCATCGCGAGCGGCAACGAGCCCGTGGCTGATACGTTTCAACAACCGCGCCCATTGCCCCGCAACAGGCAGCGACATGCCGTCATGTCTTTATTGAACCGAGAGTTTGGGACGACATCAGCTTCGGCAGTGACTCACATTTACATTGGCACAAATCGTTCTCTAATGCGACCTGCTTACCCATCATCGTCATCGCGCGTGGCGAGCCGTCGCTTATGATGACACCCGTCGTGCCACAGGCGGGACATTGAACCGGGGCGCCCAGATAAGCGAAAGGTTGGCCTTGCAACGAGGTGCCTGCGATACCGTCGACCACAACACCGTTGCGATCAGTTTTATCGCCCTGACGAATGAACCGGCGACTCATGCTGTAAGGCCGTTGGACGGCGTCGCAGCATTGCACGCCCGCTCGATATCGTCCGGCCATACCGGTTCGCGGCAAGTCAGTTGGGCGAGCCAATGCAATAGGGATTGAGAGAATGCGGGAAGTGCCCCGACCGCCACCACCAGCCACACTATCGGATTGCCCGACTTAAGTAGGCCCGAGGTTCCGTCGAAATTCAACCTCAGCGAATTGCGCAGGGAGGCTCCCTTCGGCAGGAACTCGGTCACCGGGGGCAGCGAAGCGGGGCCTTCTTCCATAAATCGCCGGTAGAACTCAAAGTCCTGGTAGAGGACTTTCATGACCTCCTGTCCCCCGACGCTTCCCTCATCAGACGACAGGACAACTCGCGTTCCCATCGAGAATGTATCCTTGACCATCCCCTTGTCGTCAAGAACCAGGCAACGAACCACGCGCGGCGCCGTGCGCGTGGGGCCGCTTCTGGGCTTGCGTTCGACGTACAGGAAGGCGCTATCCCAGGGTACCGATACAACCCCGCCAGGGCCATTGTGCTTGAACGCGTAAATCATGCGGTCACGCCGGTTAAACCGGACGGGCTTGCAGGTGTAATTGAAACAGTCGCGTGTCAATGCCCAAATGCCAATTCCCGAGAAACCGAGCGCGACAAACAAGAAAAACGAAAGCACTCCATAAATGAGCCCCAGTTGTCCCCGCTGCTCGTAGATAGGAGGTACATGAGTCATCATCCAAAGAAGGGCCGCCGTGAATGCCAACGAACCGAGCCCCGGTAACATAAACGCAAAGACCCCCCAGCCCTTCTCCGAATAGTTTCCGTCTCGGACCTCTAGGCAAGTATCGCTCATCGAGAATACTGAACGCTCATCCTTAGCCGTGTCAGACGCAGGCTGTCCGATTGCGAGGCGGGCAGCCTGCTCCTCCTCGCTGACCGGCCGGTTCAGGCGGTACCACGAGAGTCCGTCAAATGCCATCTCTTTTCTCCATCACGAAAGCATTGCCGTAAATGCCTTTTGGTCTTCGGCCAGAGTGGGGAACCGCTCTTTGGCCTCTTTCAGCCCAAAAAAACATCGCTCAAGCCACTCATCCACTTCCTTACCCTTGAAGTAGTTGATGAGGATACCAATAAGGGCAGCGATAAGCAGAAGCGGCAGGGCCACGACCGCTGCAGCGGATGCCGAAAGGAATATGACAGAGTAAGCGAGAGCAAGACCGACAACCGCTGATGCGGCATCCAGGATAAACATCGTCACATTACCTTCCTTGAAATCCTGCACGGCATGATAGATGTCAATCGCAGCAGACACGAGCCCAACCACCGCGCCGCCGTACCTCCCCGCGACGTTGAGGAAACGTTCTAGTCGAAGCCAGCCTGTACCCAACTGAGCCCCAGCCTTTCCGACGGTGTCAATTGCAGCCGAACCATATTGCGCAACACTCGCCACGAGTCCACCAATGGCGTTGTCGAACTTGATGCCGGCCTCCGATTGATTGAACCGATTCGCCTTCTTCAATTCTTCCCGAGCAAAGCGAAGATTGATAGCACTGAATATCGCCCCGATGCCCGCAAACCCAGGCTCCCCCTTCGTCATGAGCCTAAATTTCGGCATGTAAATCGTCTCGACCACGTCGGGTGTCAACGTCGCACTGGCCAATTTCTCGAAGCCGGGTTTGGCTTTGACGCCAGCCAGGGCAGCTGCCTCTGTCGCCGGGCTTTCGACTGGCACGAACTGCTTCGCCTTAATTTGCGGGTCGGCGCCTCCGCCTGCATTGGCTTTGTCCTGAAGCTGCTTTTTCAGGTCCTGGACACTGATTTTCTGCCGGCCCGGCATCACTTCCTGCATCTGACGGGCGATGTAGTTCACCCATTGGTTTACCGAACCGTATACGACCTTAAACTCGAACAGCTGTTTCGTTCGCATGCACAGAGTCGCATACAGCACTTTGGTTGCAGCCGTATCTACACTCGCGCTGATAGCTTCGGCCACGGGCCCACCTGTCTCATGAAGAAGCCATGCTAACGCCTTCGCAACAGCAACTTTGATGCCCTTATCCTTCGACTCTTCCACGCCCTCTATCTTGCTGTACGACTCTATGAGCTTCGCGACGAACTCCCTCAGTTCCATGTACGGATAGCCGGACGCCTCCTTGACCTTCTCAGCCAGCACCGGGCTGTTTAGGACGAACGCCCGCAACAATGGATTGCGAGTATCAGATACGCTGCCTTTAGCCCATTTGACGAGCACATCGACGGCATTCTTGCGGTCAGCCGAGCCTTCGATGCATCGTGTAAATGTGTTGGTATAGTTCAGCCCACATCTCCAGCTTCCCGGCTCGTAATCCGACTCGAAAACGTTCAGCAATGCGGCACTGGACAGCCACGCCTGATGGTCTTGCGACAGCGGTATAAGCGTGCTCGCCTGCTCCGACTTCATCGCGTTCGCCATCTGTTGCCGAAAGTCGACGATAGCCTGCTGCCGATAGTGGGTCGTGTAGGGCTTCCATGCTTCCGGTCCGGCTGTTGCAAGTTCAGACTCCTTCTGCGCCTCAATGCTTTTGAGCCGCTTCTCGAGCGCCTTGCCACCATCGAACAGAGCCCCGAGGCCCATGCCCTCATAAGTATTGGCTTCCAGCATGCCGGCGGCACGTTCCACGTCCTCTTTCGCCGAAACCGCGACCGCCTTTTGCAGCGCGTCGATTGCGCTGGCGGCCCATATTCCGTGTTCATACGGCGCAAGCGCTGCGCCGAAAGCAACGCGCTGCTCAAAATTGAGTTCCTGCGTGATGCCAACCGGGTCCCACAACGCGAAGAACAGCCCCTTGTCCGGCAGTATGGAATCCATCGCCTTTTTGAGGGCCGGCTGCTGCCCGGCACGGTCATGGTACGGAAAGCAACCGGTAACGAGCGCATCGGGACGACCGCCCTTGTATTCGCTCAGTAGCCCCTCGAGATGGTCCAGGCTATCCGCGTGCGGCTGGTTCATGCTGCCGTTATACCAGGCGGTTGCATCGAACTTCTGCATCCGCTTGTCACGACAACCCATGAAGTTCTTCGCGTAGGTGTCGCGGACTTTCTGTGTCCAAAGCTCATCGCTGAACGCCAGATACACGGTTCCGGCATGTTCTGCATCTTCAACGGTGATGCATTGAGCCAGTTGCGCATGCCCAGGTTGGTGGCAGCTGAACGGTTTCTCGAAACTACGGTCGAGCTTGATGCCGACCGGATAGTCGTACAAGTATCCTTCCGCCGTAACCGCGTATATCTGCCATCGCTGTGTCTTTGGATAGAAGATATACACGTAGCCGTAGCGCAGGGTGCGCAGCGTGTACTTTGCCTTTTTGAGCGCGATGCCGACGACGCCGTCGCCAAACTTTCCGCCCATGAGCGACATCGCGCCAGCAGAGCTGTGAGCCTTGGAGTTGGCCACGACCCCGTAGCGGACAGGCAGAATCGGCAATCCCTTCTTCTTGCACATGTTGCATGAATTCGGCGCACGCGAGCTGGTCTGCATCGCGGACTGCGTGAGCTGCGAAATACTCGCAAAATTCGTGTCGAGTGCCATTCTTTATCTCTCTCGTGCCGCCACCCGGGCTCATTGATATTGGATGCTCTCGCGAGCAATCGCTTCCCAGTCTGCCGCGCTCCAGTTCGCTACCGCTTCAGCATACGGGCCTTTCCGCGGCGCCTGCAGAATGGCCCGAACACGCGGGTGACGGTCAAAGCAGGGGGAAACGAGTGTGCCGTGAAGTGCAAAAGCAAGCAGGTCCCCACCGGCGAGCCCATGAGCCTCTCCTTTTGCAAGTTGCGCGTCGAGCAGCGCCGACATATCGGGACGAGGCGCCGTACCATTGCAACGGAGTAGGTCAAGCCCGCGCTGAACCAACTCGATGCGCGCAATTCGTGCGTGCTGGTCCGCAGTAACCGCGAAGGCGGCTTCCGGTTCGGCCGCGCCGTTGACCACCGTCCAGCCGCTCACGGGGTCGAGGTACGTCCACGTTGCAACCGGCCCCAGAAGCGCATCCATCTGCTCGGCCTTCAAGATGCGACCCAAG
>NZ_BCPP01000602.1:0-4452 GCF_016586125.1 Burkholderia sp. E168m23 | reverse complement strand
GGAATGTCCTTCTCCATGTCCCAGCGGACAGCTTCGAGCGACCTGTAAAGTTCCGGATAGAGCATCGTCGTCACCGTCATGGCAAGGCGTTCGGCACCGGCGCTCACGCCGATTGCGTGGACGCCGGCGCAGCCGCTTCGGCATCGGGCTCGCGATCGTCCCGATCGTCTTCCACCGAGCGCGGCGACAGCCGGCCGCGCAGCAACGCGTAGTAGAACTGCCGATACGTGCGGTGGTAATAGCGAATGCGCGGCGCGATCGCACCGTGCAGATCGTGCAACCGCTCGATCGGCAGGCTCGGCATCATGTGATGCTCGACGTGATAGTTGTTGCCGTTCGTGAACCACGTCATGAACGCGTTGCTCTCGATCGTCCGCGTGTTGCGGAACGGATCGGTACTCGTCAGGTCGCAGCGATAGTGCTCCGGCATTTCGACCAGCGCATGCACGGGCGCGGCGACGAACACGAGCGGCACGACCCACACCCAGACGACGCACCACGTGTGCAAGGCGAACGACAGCGCGGCCAGCAGCGCGATCGCCGCGGCCATCAGCAGATAGTCGCGGCGGATCGCGCGCGACACGAGCGCGTTGTCGCCGAAGCGCGCGCCCGGCACGACGAGCTTCGCGACGTTCTTCGCGAACTGGATATAGTGCGCGGCCATCGACAGCCGCCAGGCCCACAGCCCGACATTGACGACGGGGCTCGCGCCGTACTGGTCGCCGTAGTCGAAGAACTCCTTGTTCTCCGGCGTGCCGAGCAGCCGGTGATGACGCAGGTGGCTGTCCTGGTACGCATGGAACGACACGAGCATCGGCATGCCGAGCAGCACGCCGAACACCATGTTCAGGCGCTTGCTGCGAAACCCCTGGTAATGCAGCGCCTGGTGCTGCAGCTCGACGCCGTGCGCATACATCGCACCGATCAGCAGGATGCCGACGATCTTCAGGATCACGAGCGCCGACAGCGCGAACATCATCCCGTGCGCGATGAGCGCTGCGTAGACCACCAGCTTCAGCGAGAAGACCACGCCGCTCGGGCGGCTCTTCATGTCTGCAACCGGTTTCGATCGGGCGACAAGCGATGAGGTGACGGACAAGACGCTCTCCTTGAGCCGGGCCCTGCCCGGCACGATGACGCGGCGACGCTGGCGCGCTGCCGGGATGCAATTCTTCTGTGAGTCGATGTTTCGGACAAACGAATTTTCCGAACGCATTGCATGACGCACGCGCATGAGCGCACCACATCGTGAACTAGACGACCGGTCGAATGAGACCGACCAGTCACCTAGGACTGGCTCACAGAGATAACGAACGTGTGCTGCCCCGAGTGGATGCGCTCCGCTCATGCATAGCGTGCATAGATTCCGTTTGTCGCGGCGAATCGATCCGGCAAGAATCCACCTCACTCGACGAACGGCGCCGCCGGCACCGTGGCGCGAGCGGCCGTGTTCCTCAAGGGGAGAATCCTCGTGACGAAGTACGCATCCACCATTCACCGCCTGATCGAATCGCTCGAGGACGTGGCGGGCGCCATGCATCGCATGACGTTCGTCGACGACGCGGGCCACGAAGCGGGCATCACGTACCGGCACTTCGCGGAAGAGGTTTTTCGTCAGGCCGGCGCGCTGCGCGAGCTCGGGGTACGCGAGAACGATCTGGTGATGCTCGCGCTGCCGGCGTCGGTCGAGCATGCAGCCGCGATGATGGCCTGCGTGATGACCGGTGCACTGCCCTGCACCGTGCCCGTTCCCATGCGGCGTGCGGCGGCCGGGAGACAAGTGGCGGACGTCGCGTGCGAGCTGTACCGGCCGCGCCTCGTGGTTGCCGCGGACGCGCAAGCCGCGGCCTGGCGCGACGATGCGTTTCCCGCGGCCGCCACGCGCGTGGTCGATCTCGCGACGCTATCGAGCGCGGCCGACGCCGGCGCGCGCGCGCTGATCAGTTCCAAGAGCGGCCGCGATCCGCATCATGTTCAGCTCACGTCCGGTTCGACGTCGCATCCGAAGGCCGCGGTGCTCAGCCACGAGAACGTGATCGCGAACGTGCTCGGCATCGGCGGATCGGTGCGCTTCGACATCGCGGCCGGCGACGGCACCGCGTCGTGGCTGCCGCTCTATCACGACATGGGGCTGCTCACGCTGCTGTCGAACCTGCATTACCGCGCGCCGCTGCTGATGATGCAGCCGAACAGCTTCATCCGGAATCCGCTCGGCTGGCTGAAGCGCATCGCGTCGGCGCGCGCAACGACGACGTCGGTGCCGACCTTCGCGCTGCGCTACTGCGTGCGCCGCTTCAACGCCGCCGCGATGGACGGCGTCGATCTGTCCGCGTGCCGCAACATCTTCATCGGCGGCGAACGCGTGGACGACGCGACGCTGCGCGATTTCGCCGCGACATTCGCGCCGTACGGGCTGGCAGCGTCGGCGCTGCAACCGTGCTACGGGATGGCCGAATCGACGCTCGCGGTATCGATGCATCGCGCATGGCACGAAGGCGCGGTCGACGGCGCGCCGTACGTGATCGCCGATACGCTCGACCGGCGCGCGCTGATCGAGCGCCGCGACGCGCAGCCGGCCGCCGCGAACGACGGCCAGGACACAGAGACCGAAACGGTGCTCGCGATGGGCACGCCGATCGACGGGATGGCGTTCCGCATCCTCGACGACGGCGGCCATGCGCTGGCCAACCGCGCGGTCGGCGAAGTCGCGATCCGCGGCACGTCGGTGATGCTCGGCTACCTGAACCCCGACGACGGCACGATCGCCGCGCCGCTGACGGCCGACGGCTGGTTCCGCACCGGCGACATCGGCTACGTCGCGGACGGCCAGCTGCATATCCTCGGCCGCAAGAAGGAAGTCATCATCATCCGCGGCAGCAACTATTTCCCGCACGAGATCGAGGAAGCGCTGGCGTCGCACAGCGCGCTGCGCAAGAGCACCTGCATCGCGTTCGGCCTGCCCGATCCCGAAACCGGCACCGAGCGGCTGGTCGTCGCGATCGAGGCGCGGCCCGTCGACGCGACGCCGCAAACGCGCACCGAGTGCCAGCAGTTGCTCGCGTCGCGCATCGGCTTCGCCGCGCAGGATCTGTGTTTCGTCGAGCCCGGCTCGCTGCCGCGCACGACGAGCGGCAAGCTGCAACGCCTGAAGTGTCGCGATCTCTATGCGAACGGCGCGCTGCCCGTGATTCCCGCGTCGGCCGCCGTCGAAGCAGTCCAGGGAGCGTTCGCATGACGGCCTCGTCCCTCGCCCCGGTGCTCGAACTGCGCGACGTCACGCGCACATACGAAGGCGCGGGCCGCGTCGTCGCGGTGCGCGGCGCGACGATCTCGATCGGGCAGCGCGACGTCGTCGCGCTCGTCGGGCCGTCGGGCAGCGGCAAAAGCACGCTGCTCAACCTCGCCGGCTTTCTCGACGTGCCGACGAGCGGCGAACGCTGGCTCGAAGGCCGCCGCATCGACGACGCGCCGGACACGCTCGAACGAATTCGCCGCGAACGCATCGGCTTCGTATTCCAGCAATTCAACCTGATTCCGGTGATGTCGGCGCTCGAAAACGTCGAGCTCGGCTGCTTCGCATGGGGCACGCCGCGCACGCGGCGCGAACGGGCCCGCGCGATGCTTGATGCGGTGGGGCTCGCCGCGCGCGAGCGGCACCGCCCCGGCGAGCTGTCCGGCGGCGAGCAGCAGCGCGTCGCGCTGGCCCGCGCGCTCGCCAAGGAGCCGGCCATCGTGATCGCGGACGAACCAACCGCGAGCCTCGACAGCACCAACGCGCGCGCGGTCGCCGAGCTGATCCTCGACACCAACCGCACGCTGGGCACCGCCTTTCTGATTGCGTCGCACGACGATCGTCTGTGCGCGCACCTGCCGCGCCGCATCGAGATGCGCGACGGCGTACCGGGAGTGAATCGTGAACTGGTCGACGTTTGCGTGGCGTAACCTCTGGCGCAACCGGCGCCGCACCGTGCTGACGATGGCGATGATCGGCGTCGCCGCGTTCGCGTCGAGCCTCGCGCTCGGCTACGTGATCGCAACCTTCGACGCGGTGCGCGAAGGGTCGATCGACAGCGGCGTCGGCCACGTGCAGGTGCTGCACCACGGCTATCTCGACCTGATCGGCGAACGGCCGCTGCAATACGGACTGACCGCGGACGAGCAGGCCGCCGCCACGCAGGCGATTGCAAAGCTGCCCGGCGTCGCGACGACCGCGCGCGGCATCGACTTCGACGGGCTCGTGTCGAACGGCGATCTCAGCTACGGCTTCGTCGGCGAAGGGATCGAGCCGAATCGCGAGCCGCCCGGCTTCTTCGACTATCACACGGTGCTGTCGGGCCGCTATCTGTCGCCGACGAACGCCGGCACCGAAGTCGTCGTCGGCGCCGAACTCGCGCGCAAGCTCGGCGTGCACGTCGGCTCGGTCGTGCAGTTGATGGCGTCGACCGCGCACGG
>NZ_BCPP01000601.1:0-4456 GCF_016586125.1 Burkholderia sp. E168m23 | reverse complement strand
CCCCGATCGGGAAGTAGAACGAGAAGTAGCGCCGCCAGATCACGATTCCCGACAGCAGGAGCAGCAGCAGGCACGCCACCAGCGTGAAGAATAGCAGCTTCTGTCCGGCGTTATAGCGCCCGACCGCCGGCAGCTTGTCTTCCTGGTTGGTCAGCACGTCGCCGATCTGCTTCAGCCATTGGCGATCGTCCGCGTCGAGCGCATTGTGGTGCCAGAAGCGCACCACGAGAATCGCGAACGACACGAACATCACGAGGCCGACGAACGGATGCAGGATCCGCGTCCACTGGCCGCCGCCGAACAGCGCGGTCAGCCAGAACATCGACGGATGGAACAGTGCGAGCCCGGACAACGCGAGCAGCACGAACGTGATCGCGGTGATCCAGTGGTTCGTGCGCTCGTTCGGCGTGTAGCGGACGATCAGGTTGGGGTCGTCGTGGTTCATTTCGCGTCCTCCTTGATGCGTCGTGCCTCGTCGCGGGCAGCGGCTTCTTCCTCGTCGGTGACCTCGTTCGGACCGACCCGCGTGTAGTGGAAGAACCCGGCCAGCGCGGTCAGCGCGAGGCCCGCGACCGCGAGCGGTTTCGCGATGCCCTTCCACAGCTTCACCATCGGGCTGATCGACGGGTTGTCGGGCAGCCCGTGGTACAGCGACGGTTTGTCCGCGTGGTGCAGCACGTACATCACGTGCGTGCCGCCGACGCCCTGCGGGTCGTACAGCCCCGCATGCTCGAAGCCGCGCTCCTTCAGGTCCTCGATCCGCTCGGCCGCGTGCTGCTTCATGTCCTCCTTGGTGCCGAACACGATCGCGCCCGTCGGGCAGGTCTTCACGCAGGCCGGTTCCTGGCCGACCGCGACGCGGTCGGAACAGAGCGTGCACTTGTACGCGCGATGATCCTTCTTCGAGATCCGCGGCACGTTGAACGGGCAACCGGTCACGCAGTAGCCGCAACCGATGCAGTTCTCCTCGTGGAAGTCGACGATCCCGTTGTTGTACTGCACGATCGCGCCCGGCGACGGGCACGCCTTCAGGCAGCCCGGGTCCTCGCAGTGCATGCAGCCGTCCTTGCGGATCAGCCACTCGAGGTCGCCCGCCGGGTTCTCGTATTCGGAGAACCTCATGACCGTCCACGAATGCTCGCTCAGGTCGGCCGGGTTGTCGTACACGCCGACGTTGGTGCCGACTTCGTCGCGCAGGTCGTTCCACTCCATGCATGCCGTCTGGCATGCCTTGCAGCCGATGCACTTCGATACGTCGATCAGCTTCGCGACGCTCCCGGTCACCGGTTCGCGCACCGTGGGCGGTGGCGTCGTGGTGGCCGAGACCCGCTTGATATCCAGCGATTGCAATGCCATCTCTTCCCCCTTACGCCTTTTCGACCTTCACCAGGAACGACTTGAATTCCGGTGTATAGGAGTTGCCGTCACCCACGGACGGAGTCAGGGTATTGGCGAGATAGCCGGGCTTCGTCAGACCCTTGAAGCCCCAGTGCAACGGGACGCCGACCGTCTGGACCTTCTTGCCGTCGATCGTCAGCGGCTTGATCCGCTTCGTCACGAGGGCGACCGCGATGATGTAGCCGCGCTTGGACGACACCTTCACGCGCTCGCCATGCGCGACGCCGACTTCCTTCGCGAGGTCTTCGCCGATCTCGACGAATTGCTCGGGCTGGATGATCGCGTTCAGCCGCGCATGCTTGGTCCAGTAGTGGAAGTGCTCGGTCAGCCGGTACGTGGTCGCCACGTGCGGGAAGTCCGCCACCTTGCCGAACGACGCGCGGTCGTCCGGGAACACGCGGGCGGCCGGGTTGTTCAGCGCCAGCGGGTTGTTCGGGTGCAACGGGTTCGCGCCGAGCGGCGTCTCGAACGGCTCGTAGTGCTCGGGGAACGGACCTTCGTTCATCCCCGCGCGGGCGAAGAAGCGCGCGACGCCTTCCGGATTCATGATGAACGGCCCCATCCCGTTTTCGGGCGGTTCGTCCGCCTTGAAGTCCGGCACGTCGGCGCCCTTCCACGCGCTGCCGTTCCAGCCGATCAGCTTGCGGGTCGGGTCGAACGGCTTGCCCGCGACGTCGCACGACGCGCGGTTGTACAGGATGCGCCGGTTCGCCGGCCACGCCCACGCCCAGTTCAGCGTCTGGCCGATGCCGGTCGGGTCGGAGTTGTCGCGCCGCCCCATCTGGTTGCCGGCCTGGGTCCACGCGCCGCAGAAGATCCAGCAGCCGCTCGCGGTCGTGCCGTCGTCCTTCAGTTGCGCGAACGCGGCGAGCTGCTCGCCCTTCTTCACGAGCGTCTTCGCCGGGTCCTTCGGATCGGGCAGATCGGCGAGCGCTTTCCCGTTGAACTCCATCGCCAGTTCCTCGGGCGTCGGGCTCTCCGGGTTCGCGTACGGCCAGGTCAGGTTCACGATCGGGTCCGGATACTTGCCGCCGTCCTTCTGGTACAGCTTGCGCATGCGCAGGAACAGCCCCGACATGATCTCGAGGTCGCTCCTCGCTTCGCCCGGCGGCTCGGCGCCCTTCCAGTGCCACTGCAGCACGCGGCTCGAACTCACGAGCGAGCCGTTTTCCTCCGCGAAGCAGGTGGTCGGCAGACGGAACACCTCGGTCTGGATCTTCGACGCATCGACGTCGTTGTAGTCACCGTGGTGCTTCCAGAACTCGGACGTCTCGGTCGCGAGCGGATCCATGATCACGAGCCATTTCAGTTTCGCGAGACCCGCCGCCGTCTTCACCTTCGACGGCGCCGCCGCGAGCGGGTTGAAGCCCTGGCAGATGTAGCCGTTCATCTTGCCGGCATTCATCAGCTCGATCGCCTGCAGCAGGTCGTACTGCTTGTCCAGCTTCGGCAGGTAGTCGTAGGCCCAGTTGTTCTCCGCGGTGGCCGCGTCGCCCCACCACGACTTCATGAAGCTGACGTGGAACGCCTTGTAGTTCTTCCAGTAACTGAGCTGGTTCGGCCGCAGCGGTTCCTGCACGCGCTTCTTGATGTACGCGTCGAAATCCTGCTCGGCCTGCATCGGCAGCGTCATGTAGCCCGGCAGCAGGTTCGACATCAGCCCGAGGTCGGTCAGCCCCTGGATGTTCGAGTGGCCGCGCAGCGCGTTCATCCCGCCGCCGGCGATGCCGATGTTGCCGAGCAGCAACTGCACCATCGCGCCGGTGCGGATGATCTGCGCGCCGATCGAGTGGTGGGTCCAGCCGAGCGCGTACAGCACCGTGCCGGCGCGGCCGGGCACGGCCGTGGTCGCGAGCATCTCGCACACCTTCAGGAATTTCTCCTTCGGCGTGCCGCAGACCTGCTGGACCATCTCCGCCGTATAGCGCGCGTAGTGCTGCTTCAGCAGGTTGTATACACAACGCGGATGCTGCAGTGTCGGATCGACCTTCGCGAAGCCGTCGTCGCCGCGCTCGTAGTCCCAGCTCGATTTGTCCGGGTACGCGTGCTTCTCGGCGTCGTAGCCGGAATAGATGCCGTCGTTGAACGCGAAATCCTCGCGCACGATGAACGAGAAGTCCGTGTAGTTCTTCACGTACTCATGCTGGATCTTGTCGTTCGTCAGCAGATAGTTGATGACGCCGCCCAGGAAGACGATGTCGGTGCCGGTGCGGATCGGCGCGTAATAATCGGCCACCGAGGCCGTACGCGTGAAGCGCGGGTCGACGACAATCAGCCGCGCCTTGCGGTGCGCCTTCGCCTCCGTTACCCACTTGAAACCGCACGGATGGGCCTCGGCTGCATTGCCGCCCATCACGAGAATCACGTCCGCGTTCTTGATGTCGACCCAATGGTTCGTCATCGCTCCACGGCCAAACGTCGGGGCAAGACCTGCCACCGTCGGGCCATGTCAGACACGCGCCTGATTGTCGAATGCGAGCATCCCGAGACTGCGGATGGTCTTGTGCGTCAGGTAGCCGACCTCGTTACTGCCCGCCGACGCAGCCAGCATGCCGGTCGTGAGCCAGCGGTTGACCTTCGCGCCGTCTTCGGCCGTCTCGACGAAGTTCGCGTCGCGGTCGGCCTTCATCAGCTTCGCGATGCGGTCGAGCGCGTCGTTCCACGAAATGGGTTCCCACTTGTCCGAGCCGGGCGCACGATACTCGGGGTGCGTCAGGCGGTTCGGGCTGTGGATGAAGTCGATCAGGCTCGCGCCCTTCGGGCACAGCGTGCCGCGATTGACCGGGTGGTCGGGATCGCCTTCGATATGGATGATGCTCGGCTGCGCATTCTTCGCGCCGTCTCCGAGGCTGTACATCAGGATGCCGCAACCCACTGAACAGTAAGGACAGGTGTTGCGCGTTTCGACGGTGCGCGCCAGTTTGTACTGTCGGACTTCGGCCAGCGCTTCGGACGGAGAAAAGCCCATCAGGGCAAGACTCGATCCGGCAAGCGACGTGGCCGTCACCTTCAGGAACTGGCGCCGGGACATTTGTAGCATGGCGGTCTCGGCGTTATT
>NZ_BCPP01000600.1:0-4463 GCF_016586125.1 Burkholderia sp. E168m23 | reverse complement strand
GGAAAGACGTCGCGGCCCTGCGGCACGTACGCGAGCCCGGCCGCGACGCGCGCATACGGCGGCAGTGCACCGAGCGCGGCGCCGCGCCACGACACGCTGCCGCTTTTCGCGGCGACGACGCCCATCAGGCAGCGCAGCAGCGTGCTCTTGCCGACGCCGTTGCGGCCGAGCAGCACGGTCAGCTTGCCGTCGTCGGCGGCGAGGTTCACGTTGCGCAGGATATGGCTGCCGCCGTAGTACTGGTTCAGCGCTTCGATTTTCAGCATCGCATCATCGTCCGAGGTAAGACTCGATCACCGCGTCGTCGCGCTTGACCTGGTCGAGCGTGCCGTGCGCGAGCACCGCGCCTTCGGCCATCACCGTCACGCGGCCCGTGTCGCCCGCGAGCGCCGCGACGAACTCCATGTCGTGCTCGACGACCATCATCGAGCAGGTGCCGCGCAGCGTGTTCAGCAGCTCGGCGAGTTCCATCGTCTCGTGGTCGGTCATCCCGGCCGCCGGCTCGTCGAGCAGCAGCAGCGCGGGGCGCTGCATCAGCAGCATGCCGATTTCGAGCCGCTGCTTCTGCCCGTGCGACAGCTCGCCGGCCGCGCGATACGCGTGGCTTTCGAGGCCGATCAGCGCGAGCGTTTCCTCGATCTTTCCCTGCGCGGTGCGGTCGAGCCGCGCGCGCAGCGACGCGAGCCAGCCCTTGTCGGTCTGCATCGCGAGTTCGAGGTTTTCCCACACCGGATGCTGTTCGAACACGGTCGGCTTCTGGAACTTGCGGCCGATGCCCGCCCGCGCGATCTCGGGCTCGTTCATCCGCGCGAGGTCGATCGTCTGGCCCAGAAACACCTTGCCCGCATCGGGCCGCGTCTTGCCGGTGATGACGTCCATCATCGTCGTCTTGCCCGCGCCGTTCGGGCCGATCACGCAGCGCAGCTCGCCCGCGTCGATCGCGAGCGACAGCTTCTTCAGCGCGCGAAAGCCGTCGAAGCTCACCTCGATATCCTCGAGATAGAGGATCGTGCCGTGCGACGTATCGATGCCGTCCGGCACGACGCGCCCCATCGACGCGCTGCCGCTGACGGCGAGCAACTCGTCTTCGGGCGGCGGCGTGAACTGGTAGAGAGCCGTTCCGTTCATGCGCGTTTCCCCTTCGCGAGCACGGTTTCGACGAGGCCCATGATCCCGCGCGGCAGCAGGAGCGGCACGAGCACGAAGATCAGGCCGAGGAAGAACAGCCAGTATTCGGCGAAGTACGCGGTGAAGAAACTCTTCGCGCCGTTCACCGCGAACGCGCCGACGATCGGCCCGATCAGCGTGCCGCGCCCGCCCACCGCGACCCAGATCGCCATTTCGATCGAGTTGCCGGGCGACATCTCGCCGGGATTGATGATGCCGACCTGCGGCACGTACAGCGCGCCTGCGATGCCGCACAGCACGGCCGACACGGTCCACACGAACAGCTTGTACGCGAGCGGGCTGTAGCCGAGGAACATCAGCCGCGTCTCGCCGTCGCGCACCGCGGTCACCACGCGCCCGAGCTTGCTCGTGACGATCGCGCGCGCGGCGATGAACGCGAGCACGAGGGTCGCGAACGTCAGCAGCAACAGCACCGTGCGCGTGCCCGGCGACGTGATCGCGAAGCCGGCGATGCGCTTGAAATCGGTGAAGCCGTTGTTGCCGCCGAAGCCCGTCTCGTTGCGATAGAACAGCAGCATCGCGGCGAACGTCATGGCCTGCGTGATGATCGACAGGTACACGCCCTTCACGCGCGAGCGGAACGTGAAGAAGCCGAACACCCAAGCGAGCACGGCCGGCACGAGCACGACCAGCGCGAGCGCCCACGCGAGATGCTGCGTGCCGCTCCAGTACCACGGCAACTGGTGCCAGTCGAGAAACACCATGAAGTCGGGCAGGTCGCTGCCGTACTTGCCGTCGCGGCCGATCTCGCGCATCAGGTACATGCCGATCGCATAGCCGCCGAGCGCGAAGAACAGGCCGTGACCGAGGCTCAGGATGCCGCAGTAGCCCCACACGAGATCGAGCGCGAGCGCGGCGATCGCATAGCACATCAGCTTGCCCGCGAGCGTCATCGTGTACGCGGACAGATGGAACGCGCTGGCTTCGGGCGCAACCAGCGCGGCGAGCGGCACGCCGATGCCGATCGCCACGCACAGCGCGACGAGCGCGAGCCACGCGCGGCGCGACAGCAGCGCGGGGCGGGGCGGCAGGCCGAGCGCGAAGCCGTCCGCCGCGCGCGCGGCGGCAGCGGGCTTCGACGCGTCGGCGACCGGGTTCGACATCGAATCGGTGTATGAAGTCACGTCAAGCCTCCGCGCTGCGGCCCTTCGAGGCGAACATCCCCTGCGGGCGTTTCTGGATGAACAGCACGATCATCACGAGCACCGCGATCTTCGCGAGCACAGCGCCCCAGAACGGTTCGATCGCCTTGCTCGCGAGGCCGAGCCCGAAGCCGCCGAGCACCGTGCCGGCGATCTGGCCGACGCCACCGAGCACGACGGCCATGAACGAATCGATGATGTAGTTCTGGCCGAGATCGGGGCCCACGTTGCCGATCTGCGACAGCGCGCAGCCGCCGAGGCCCGCGATGCCCGCACCGAATGCGAACGCATACGCGTCGACGCGGGCGGTCTTCACGCCGACGCAGGCGGCCATCCGGCGGTTCTGCGTGACTGCACGCACGAACAGGCCGAGCCGCGTCTTCGTCAGCACGGCCCACGCGACGAACACCACCGCGAGCGCGAACGCGAGGATCGCGAGCCGGTTGTACGGCAGGATCAGGTTCTGCATCACCGTCACGCCGCCGCTCATCCACGACGGGTTCACGACCTGCACGTTCTGCGCGCCGAACAGCATGCGCGTGGCCTGGATCAGGATCAGGCTCACGCCGAAGGTCGCGAGCAGCGTTTCGAGCGGGCGGCCGTACAGGTGCCGCAGCACGAGCCGTTCGAGCACGATGCCAACGAGCGCGGCCACCGCGAACGACACCGGCACGGCGACGAGCGGATACCAGTCGAATGCGCCGGGCGCGTAGCGCTGGATCAGCGTCTGCACGACATAGGTTGCGTACGCACCGATCATCAGGAATTCGCCGTGCGCCATGTTGATCACGCCGATCAGCCCGTACGTGATCGCGAGGCCGAGCGCGGCGAGCAGCAGCACGCTGCCGAGCGACAGGCCCGCGAACAACGTGCCGACGATTTCGCCGCGGCGCTGCAGCGCGTGCAACGTATCGAGCCCGTGTTGCGCGGCGTCGCGCACGCGTGCGTCGGGTTCCGCGTAGCTGCCGTCCGCGTTTTTCGCGACGAGCGGGCGCAGCTGTTCGATCATGTCGAGGTCGCTGCGCGCGGCCACCACTTGCACGGCTTCGAGACGCTTCGCCGGATCGGGATCGTGCAGCGCGGCGATCGCCCACAGCGCATCGAGGCGGCGTTTCAGCGCCGGATCGGTTTCCTTTGCGCGGGCGCGGTCGATCATCGGCTTGAGCGCCGGGTCGGGCGACTTCAGCAGCGCGTCGATCGCGTCGCGCCGCGCGGCCACGTCGGGCGACGCGAGCGCGAGGCCCGACAGCGCGCCGGTGATCTTCGTGCGCAGCAGGTTGTTCAGCATCACCGGCTGCGCGTCGCCGGCCGGCGTCGCGGCCTGCGTGAGCGCGTCGTGCGCGGTGTCGCCGGACTGGATCAGCAGGTGGCCGTCGCCGGTCGCGAGCGCATCGCCGCTCGACAGCGCGTTGAGCACCGCAACGGCACGCGGATCGGTGTCGGCGGCGAGCCGTTCGATCGCGGCCGTCTTCGCGTCGAAGTCGTCGCCGGCGAGCGCGGCGGTGTCGGCTGCCGTCAGCGCGAACGCGGCGTGCGGCAGCAAGCCCGCGAGGGCGGCGCATGCCACGATCGCGCGGGCGGCTCGGCGAAGGCGTGTAGGCATCGGGGAATCCTGTCGGGCGTGGGAAAGGGGAGCGGTGCGGCGTGGCGCCGGCGCGGGCGATGGGTCACGGCAAGCGCGGCCGGCACATCGGCAGCGGGCGAGCGTGCGTGCGGCACGTCGCACACGAAGCGCGACGTGCCGCACGGCGTCAGGCCAGCGCCGCCCGCTGCCGGCGCAGGAACGCCGGAATCGAGCTGACGACGTCCGGCTTGCCCTGGTTGCCCGCGATGAACGGGCTCCACGGCTGCGCACGCACGGCCGTCTTGGTCTTCCACACGACGTTGAACTGCCCGTCGCCGCGGATCTCGCCGATCATCACCGGCTTGTGCAGGTGATGGTTGCCGTCCATCGCGAGCGTGAAGCCCGACGGCGCGGCGACCGTCTGGCCGATCATCGCGACGCGCACCTTGTCGACGTCGGTGCTCTTCGCCTTCTCGACGGCCTGCTTCCACATGTGGATGCCGACGTAGGTCGCTTCCATCGGATCGTTGGTCACGCGCTTCGCGCCGCCCGGCAGGTTGTTCGCCTTC
>NZ_BCPP01000599.1:0-4468 GCF_016586125.1 Burkholderia sp. E168m23 | reverse complement strand
GAGCCACGCGATCGCGTACGGCGTGAAGCTCGCGCCGACGTTGCCGAAGGACAAGCTCCTGCTCGTCAACCTGTCGGGCCGCGGCGACAAGGACATGCACACGGTCGCCGAGCGATCGGGCATCGAGCTCTGACCCCGACCGATGCGTGACCTGATCGAAGAGCCGGGCGGCGGCGCCGCGAGCGAGGCGGAGGCGGTTCAGCCCGCCGCTGCCGCGCCGCGCGCGCTGCCGTCCGGTATCGAACTGCACAACCGCGACTTCCTGACCCATGCCGCGTATTTGCCGGATGCGTCGATCGACCTGATCGTCGCCGATCCGCCGTACGGGCTCGGCAAGGACTACGGCAACGATTCGGACAAGCGTTCGGGCGACGATTTCCTCGCGTGGACGCGCGGGTGGCTCGAGCTCGCGATTCCGAAGCTGAAGCCGAGCGGGTCGATGTACATCTTCTGCACATGGCAGTACGCGCCGGAAATCTTCAGTTTCCTGAAGACGCAGCTCACGATGGTCAACGAGATCATCTGGGACCGGCGCGTGCCGAGCATGGGCGGCACGACGCGCCGTTTCACGTCGGTGCACGACAACATCGGCTTTTTCGCGGTTTCGAAGGCGTATTACTTCGATCTCGATCCGGTCCGCATCCCGTACGACGCCGACACGAAGAAGGCCCGCTCGCGCAAGCTGTTCGAAGGCAGCAAGTGGCTGGAGATGGGCTACAACCCGAAGGACGTCTGGTCGGTCTCACGCCTGCACCGGCAGCACGCGGAGCGCGTCGATCACCCGACCCAGAAGCCGCTGGAAATCATCGAGCGGATGGTGCTCGCCAGCTGCCCGCCGGGCGGCCGCGTGCTCGATCCGTTCATGGGCAGCGGCACGACCGCGGTGGCCTGCGCACGGCAGGGGCGCGACTTCGTCGGCTACGAGATCAACGAAAGCTATTGTGCGATCGCGCACGAGCGCGTGAGCGCGCTCGCCGCGCCGGCGTGCGCGTGAATCGCGCCGCCGCATCGCCGAATGCTGCTTTGCATGGGACCGGAGTAAGCGCTAAAGCGCTAACTCCGGTCGACATAGGAAAATTATCATGAATCGTATTAAGCAGACCTTCGCCGCGCTCGCCGAACAAGGCCGTAAGGGCCTGATCCCGTTCATCACGGCCGGCGACCCTGATCCCGCGAAAACCGTCGAATTCATGCACGCGCTCGCCGCCGGCGGCGCGGACGTGATCGAACTCGGCGTGCCGTTCTCGGACCCGATGGCCGACGGCCCCGTGATCCAGCGCTCGTCGGAACGCGCGCTCGCGCGCGGCGTCACGTTGAAGAGCGTGCTCGCCGACGTGAAGCGTTTTCGCGAAACCGACCCCAAAACCCCCGTCGTGCTGATGGGCTATGCGAACCCGATCGAACGGATGGGCGTCGACGCATTCGCGGCCGAAGCCCACGCGGCCGGCGTCGACGGCGTGCTGGTGGTCGACTATCCGCCGGAAGAGGCGGGCGTATTCGCCGAGAAAATGCGTGCCGCGCAGATCGATCCGATCTTCCTGCTCGCGCCCACGTCGACCGACGAACGCATCGCCGACGTCGGCAAGATCGCGAGCGGCTACGTGTATTACGTGTCGCTCAAGGGCGTGACCGGCGCGGGAAATCTGGATGTTTCGAGCATTGCAGGTAAAATCCCGGCCATCAAGTCGCGCGTGCCGGTTCCGGTGGGCGTCGGCTTCGGTATCCGCGACGCCGAAACGGCGCGCGCGGTGGCCGAAGTGTCGGACGCCGTCGTGATCGGCAGCCGCCTCGTGCAGCTGCTCGAGAGCGCCGCGCCGGAAGGTGCCGCCGCCGCGTTGAAGACTTTCATCGCCGAGCTGCGTGCTGCGCTGGACGGTGCGGGCAACACGGCGCGATAAACACAACACAGGAAGCGGGAACGGGCCGGTTGGCCCGCCCCGCCACGGAACAGGAAACCATACGATGAGCTGGCTCGACAAACTGTTGCCGCCGAAGATCAAGCAGACCGACCCGAAAAGCCGCAAGGGCATTCCGGAAGGCCTGTGGGTCAAGTGCCCGTCCTGCGAGGCCGTTCTCTATCGCAACGACGTGGACGCGAACCTGCACGTGTGCCCGAAGTGCGATCACCACATGCGTATCGGCGCGCGCGAGCGCCTCGACGGGCTGCTCGATCCGGAAGGCCGCTATGAAATCGGCCAGGAAATCGTGCCGGTCGACACGCTGAAGTTCAAGGACAGCCGCAAGTACCCCGATCGTCTGAAGGAAGCGATGGACGAAACCGGCGAGACCGACGCGATGGTCGTGATGGGCGGGGCGATTCACACGCTGCCCGTCGTCGCGGCCTGCTTCGAGTTCTCGTTCATGGGCGGCTCGATGGGTTCGGTCGTCGGCGAACGCTTCGCGCGCGGTGCGCAGAACGCGCTGGAACAGCACGTACCGTTCATCTGCTTCACCGCATCGGGCGGCGCGCGGATGCAGGAAAGCCTGCTGTCGCTGATGCAGATGGCCAAGACCACCGCGATGCTGACCAAGCTGGCCGAAGCCAAGCTGCCGTTCATCTCGGTGCTGACCGACCCGACGATGGGCGGCGTGTCGGCGAGCTTCGCGTTCCTCGGCGACGTCGTGATCGCCGAGCCGAAGGCGCTGATCGGCTTCGCCGGCCCGCGCGTGATCGAGCAGACGGTCCGCGAGAAGCTGCCGGAAGGCTTCCAGCGCGCCGAATTCCTGCTGAAGACGGGCGCGATCGACATGATCGTCGACCGTCGCAAGATGCGCGACGAGATCGCGCAGTTGCTCGCACTGCTGCAGCGACAGCCGGCCGACGCGCTGGCTTGACCGGCGCAAGGTTGTGACGCTGCGCGTCGCCTGGCTTCAACGTCAGGCGGCGCGCTTCGTTTTTTTGGCGTAGTGGCGGTACCGATCCAGATTTGATCCGATGAGCACTTTTCCCACTCTCGACGCGTGGCTTTCGCATCTCGAACGCGCGCACCCGGTCGGCATCGACATGGGCCTGACCCGCATCGGGCAGGTCAAGGCGGCGCTGCAGCTCGAATTCGCGTGCCCGGTGATCACCGTCGGCGGCACGAACGGCAAGGGTTCGACCTGCGCATTCCTCGAGACGATCCTCGTGCGCGCGGGCTACAAGGTCGGCTGCCACACGTCGCCGCACCTGCTCGAATTCAACGAGCGCGCACGCGTGAACGGGCAGAACGTGACCGACGACGAGCTGCTGCCGCATTTCGAGGCCGTCGAAGCCGCGCGCACGTCGCTGGCCGAACCTGTATCGCTCACGTATTTCGAATTCACGACGCTCGCGATCCTGCATCTGTTCGCGTCGCGCGGGCTCGACGCGGTGATCCTCGAAGTCGGCCTCGGCGGCCGGCTGGACGCGGTCAACATCATCGACACCGATTGCGCGATCGTCACGAGCATCGACATCGACCACACCGAATACCTCGGCGACACGCGCGAGAAGATCGCGTTCGAGAAGGCCGGGATCTTCCGCGCGGGCAAGCCGGCGATCTGCGGCGATCCGGCCGCGCCGCAGACGCTGATCGACCACGCCGAAGCGATCGGCGCCGACCTGTGGCTGGTCGGCCGCGATTTCCGCTACGAGGCGCAGGCGGGCGCCGAGCGTCAGCAATGGAGCTATCTCGGCCGCGAGAAGCGCTATCCGGCGCTCGCGTATCCGGCGCTGCGCGGCGCGAACCAGCTGATCAATGCGTCGGCCGCGCTCGCCGCGCTCGAGGCGCTGCGCCCGGTGCTGCCGGTGTCCGCGCAGGATATCCGGCTCGGACTGGCCAACGTCGAACTGCCGGGGCGCTTCCAGGTGCTGCCCGGCAAGCCGGCGATCGTGCTCGACGTCGCG
The DNA here is from genome assembly GCF_016586125.1 of Burkholderia sp. E168m23. Taxonomy (NCBI): domain Bacteria; kingdom Pseudomonadati; phylum Pseudomonadota; class Betaproteobacteria; order Burkholderiales; family Burkholderiaceae; genus Burkholderia; species Burkholderia sp. E168m23. Next base: position 600 of record NZ_BCPP01000599.1, on the reverse strand, counting down.
CACAACCCGCATGCGTCGGCCGTGCTCGAGCAGAACCTCGGCAACATGGGCTTCTTCCCGTACACGTACGCGGTGTTCGGCGCGATGCACGACAAGGACATCGACGGCGTGCTGCAGCACCTGAAGGGCGAGATCGACCACTGGTGCGTGACCGACCTGCCGCTGCCGCGCGCGGCCTCCGCGGAGCAGCTCGAAGCCGCGCTGCGCAAGGCCGGCGTGGAGGAGGGGCCCGATTCGAGCGTGACGCGGTACGCGTCGCCCGCGGAAGCGTTTCGCGATGCGCTAAAAAGAGCATCCGAGAATGATAGAATCGTGGTTTTCGGCAGTTTCCATACGGTTGCCGGCGTGCTGGCCTACCGTAAATCGCAGCAACACTGACTGACGGGCAGTTTCGGACTCAGCCATTCATGGGAATTTTCTCGTTCGGCAAGAAAGACGACGACGCGCCCCCGCGGCGCGGCGGTCGCACCGGGGCCTCCCGGAACGTGCGCACGGAGCGCACTGAACGCGTCGAGCGCCGCTCGCGCCGCACCGAGCGTCCGGAATCGGATGCACTGCTCCTCGATCCGACCCTTCCAGAAAAGCAACGCGCGCGCCGTC
>NZ_BCPP01000598.1:0-4468 GCF_016586125.1 Burkholderia sp. E168m23 | reverse complement strand
TGCGACAGCGCCGCGCCCTTCGACAAGCCGGTCGTGCCGCCCGTGTATTGCAGCAGCAACAGGTCCGCGCCGCTCAGCGCGACCGGCTCGCACGCGAGCGACGCGCCGGCGGCGATGGCCTGCGCGAGCGCGGTCGAACCGGGCGGCAGCGCATCGCACGTGCCGGCCGGCGCATCGACGACGCCGAGATCCTCGCGCCCCACGCTCAGCACGGTGCGCACGCGCGTGCCGCCGACCACGTCCGCGAACGTGCCCATCGACCCGCCGCAGACGACCGCCACCTCGACCCCGGCGTCGTTGAGCTGATGCTCGAGCTCGCGCGCGGTGTAGTGCGGATTCACGTTGACCTGAATCGCGCCGATCTTCGCGACGGCGACGAACACGACCGGGAACGCGAGCACGTTGGGCAGCATCACGGCCACGCGATCGCCCTTGCGCACGCCGACCACCTGCTGCAGATACGCGGCCAGCGCGGTCGACAGGCGTTCGACGTCGGCATAGGTGAGCGTGCGGCCGAACGCATGGAACGCCGGACGATCGGCGAAGCGGCGCATCGTGTCGTCCAGCAGCGCGCTGACGGAAGGATGGCGATCGGCGTCGATCTCGGCGGGGATCGAGCCATACGACCCGGTCCAGTGTCTCTTCGTCATGTCTCACTCCTCTTTGGACGGCACGCCAGCCTGCGTACCGTTCGCACGGCGGCCTGCACGCCCGAAGGACGCGGGCCGCCGCCTGACCGGCGACTATCGCCCGCGCGACGCGCTTTGCAAATGATCCGGGCGGCCGAAAACATGATCGAAACGGACACACGCGCACGCCGGCGTGTCCGGGCAACCCCGTCGGACGCCGCCACGCGCATATTCCCGGGCGCGAATTGCAAAGCAGCAAGCGGCATGGCGCGGCGTGCCGCCGTTCCTCATAATCGACGACCGTCCCTCATTCGCCCAGACCATGCAGCCGCTCGCCCTGGCCCCCGCCGACACCTTCTCGTCCGTTCGATTCCTGCTGACCGACATGGACGAGACCCTGACCCATCGCGGTCGTCTGGCCGCGCAGACCTATGCGGCGCTCGAGCGGCTGCAGACGCGCGGCATCCGCGTGATTCCGGTCACCGCCGCGCCGGCCGGCTGGTGCGACCAGATGGCGCGGATGTGGCCGGTCGACGGCGTGATCGCGGAGAACGGCGGGCTCTTCATCCGGCGCGGCGCGGACGGACACGGCGCCGAACGCCGTTACTGGCATGCGGACGATGCACTCGACGACGCGCGCGACGCGCTCCGGCGCATCGCGCAGCATGTCGGGAAGGCCGTCCCCGCCGCCCGCCACGCGGACGACCAGGACTTCCGCCTGACGTCGCTCGCGTACGCCCGCAGCGGCGGCGACCACGACCAGCGGATTCTCGACGCGCTGATCGAGGCCGGCGCGGACGCGACCATCAACAATCTGTGGGTGATCGGCTGGGTCGGCGGGTACGACAAGCTGTCGATGTCGCTGCGCGTACTGGCGGATACGTTCGGCGTCGATGCCGGTGCGGCGGCCGGTTGCGTCGCCTATTCGGGCGACTCCACGAACGACGCGCCGATGTTCGGCTATTTCGCGCATACGGCCGGCATGAGCACCGTGGTCGAGTATCTGCCGCAGTTGCCCGCGCCGCCGCGCTGGATCACGCAAGGCCCGGGCGGCAGCGGCTTCGTCGAATTCGCCGACGCGATCCTGCGCGCGCAGCCCGGCGATCGGGGCTGACCACTCGCGCAGGTCAACACGTGGACCGCCTCGCGAAACCGTTCGCGCGGCAGGCAGGCGTCTTCCAGGCCGGGTGATGCCGCGTGGCGCCGGCGTGTATCAGGGTGAACCCGGTGGCGGATGGGACCGTTCCCGCGCAGAATTGCGTGCCGTCAACGATATCGATTCGGACGCAGGACCCGCCATGCCGCGCAGTGCGCTCTTGAAACCGACCGACGCCCGTCCCGCCCGGCTGCCGGACGCCGCTTCCGCCCACGCGTTGCGCGAGCAGCGCTTCACGCCGGCCAAGCTGGCCGTGCTGGTCGACGTGGCCGCGCAAGCCGGCCTCGACCCGGCGACGGTGCTCGCCGGCACCGGCCTCGCACCGGCCGACGTCGCGGACCCGTTCGCGCTCACGTCGCCGCTGCAGTTCCTGACGGCCGCGCGCAATGCGGTCGGCCGGTACGACGGCACCGACCTCGGCGTGCGCGTCGGCCGCCGGCTGCACGCGTCGAGCTACGGCATGTACGGCTACGCGATGCTGTGCTCCGAATCGCTCGCGCATGCGTTCGATTCGGCCGTCAAGTATCACCGGCTCGCGAACGGCATGCTGCCGATCCGCTGGGTCGAACAGGGCGATACCGCATCGTGGCTGTTCCCGGACCGGCACGAAGTCGCGCTGCCCGATCTCGACGCGCCGCTGTACCGTTTCCTGATCGACATGCAGTTCGCGCTGCACGTGACGATCATCAAGGACGTGATGGGCGGATGGTGCGTGCCCGCGCGTGCGCAGTTCGCGCAGCCGCGGCCGCCGCACGGCGCGCTGCTAGCCGACGCGCTCGAATGCCCGATCGCGTTCGACCAGCCGCATCACGTGCTCAGCTATCCGGCGGCGTGGCTTACGCGCGCGCCGCAGCTCGCGAACCCGATCACCGCCGCGCAGGTGTCGTCGCACTGCGCGCAGTTGCTCGACGAATTGCGCAGCCAGTCGGGCATCACGCGGCGCGTCTACGAGGAACTCACCCGCACGCCGGGACAATTCCCGGACATCGACGCGATCGCCGAGATCCTGTGCATGACCTCGCGCACGCTGCGCCGCAAGCTCGAAGCCGAAGGCACGTCGTACAGCGAACTGCTGACGAGCGTGCGCAAGGCGCTCGCGATCGACTACCTCAGCACGACCACGCTCAGCACCGAGGACATCGCGCTGACCCTCGGCTTCAGCGATGCAGTGGGATTTCGCCACGCGTTCAAGCGCTGGACCGGCACGACGCCGAGCGACGTGCGGCGCAAGCGCGGCGGATGACGCCGCCGCTCGCGGTCAGCGCGCGTCGCCCGCCGCCGGCGACGCGACCGGCAGCGCAAACTCGAACACCGCGCCGCGCCCGGGCCGGTCGACGAGCCGGATGCCGCTGCCGTTGAGCGCGAGCATCCGATGCACGATCAACAGGCCGAGCCCGCCGCTCGTCACCGTGCCGCCGCCCATCGGCCGCTGCGGCCGCTGGAACAGCCCTTCGCGTCGCGCCGCCGGAATCCCCTCGCCGGTATCCGACACGGTCACGATCACGCGCTCGCCCCGCGGCTCCAGCGCGATCTCGACCTCGCCATGCGAAGGCGTGTGCCGCAGCGCGTTGTCGAGCAGGTTGGTCAGCACGCGCTCGATCATCCCGAGATCGGCCGACACCACCGGCACGCGCGGCGGAATCCGCGCATGCAGCGCGACGCCGCGCGATTGCGCGGCCAGCTCGAATTTCTGGAACACGTCCTGCACGAGATCGACGAGCGAGAACGGCTCGCGCTCGGCCTGCACGCCGCCCGATTCGAGCCGCGCGAGCTCGAACAGCGCCTGCGCGAGCCGCCCGACCTTCGCGCTCTGCGCGAGCGCGATCGACAGATAGCGCCGCCGTTCGGGCTCGGCCAGCGTGTCGGCCTTCAGCGACAGCGTCTCCAGATAACCGTGCAGCGACGTGAGCGGCGTACGCAGGTCATGGGAAATGTTCGTGATCAGTTCGCGCCGCTGCTGGTCCTGGCGCGTCAGCGCGCGCCACTGGTCGCCGATCCGGTCGGCCATCTGCGCGAACGCGGATTCGAGCACCGCGATATCGTCGCCGCGCTGGCCCGGCGGCAAGCGCAGCACCGGCGGCGGCTGCGTGTCGGGCGTACCCGGCGCGCCGGGCGCACCGTTCGCGTCGAAGGCGCGCATCGCGGCCGTCAGCCGGCGCAGCGGGCGCGTGATGAAGCTGAATGCGACGAGGCCCGCGAGCAGACCGAGCAGCGCGACGATCGCCATCGACCACAGCGTCGTGCGCAGCACGTTGCCGGCGTCGACGCGCGCGGCGAGCCGGTCATGCGCCTCGCCGAGCAGCACCACGTAGATGTAGCCCGACGGCGGCTGCCCCGCGCGCTGCAGCGGTGCGGCGCTGAACACCTTGCGCGCGTCCGGGCTGCGCGGATCGTCGCCGAGGATCGGCAGCGGCTGGCCCGCGATGAAGCGCTGCACGGGCGCGAGATCGACGCGGTCGCGCTTCACGTGGCCCGGCGGCGCATCGTCGCCCTTGATGCGCCCCGCGTTGTCGAGCAGGTACACCTCGACGCTCGGGTTCACGCCCATCAACTGACCGAACAGCGTGCGCACGGCGTCGGGGCGCAGCCCGTTCGCGTCCATCAGCGGCGCGCTGTTGGCGATGTTCGTGGCCAGGTCGCGCGACAGCGCCTGCACGACCTCCTTCTCGCGCATGTCGTTCGC